>JAZOQL010000052.1:0-3653 GCA_045656065.1 Rikenellaceae bacterium
AAATCGTTGACCTCGAATCGCTTAAAGACATTCTGAATGATTACCTCTCCCCAATCAGGTTGCTGTCTATAAAGACCGGAAACATATATGTAACCTCGTCTGAGACCGTTTCAAAAAAGTTGCCTGTGTATAGTTCACTGGAGGTAAACACCCGTCAGCACTACCGAATGATATCGGGCATAGAGCTTATGCCAGACTCGATAATCGTGCGCGGAGTAAAACCAATAATCGACACAATGGAGGCAGTCTACACCGAAAAGAAATCATTCCACGCCGTAGAACGCAGCATATCAGGCACCATCGGGCTGGAAAAGATTGACGGCGTTACATACTCGACCAATGAGATAAACTACAATATAGACATCGAGACATTCACCGAAATGGAGTTCGAGCTGCCCATCAGAATAAAGAATTGCCCACAAAACCTGCGAGCAAAAATACTCCCAGACAAGGCAAAGATTAAACTGAACGTAAATCGCAGCAACTACAGATTTATAAAATCCGAGCGCGTACATCTATACATTGATTACAAGGATATCAACAGCAATATTTCAGAGAAATTCAAGGTACATAACTCAGTGCTGCCCAAGGGTGTGAAGGTTATGTTGCTTACTCCGGCATACGTTGATGTTGTGTTTGAAAAGATGTTCGACTCGGATAGTACCTTAACCGTAGATAAAACCTTAGAGTAATGATAAAAGTTGGACTGACCGGAGGAATCGGCAGCGGCAAAAGTACCGTAGCCAAAATCTTAATCTCAGAGGGCATTCCCGTATATATAGCCGATGAAAAGTCGAAATTTATCTTAGACAACTCACCCGATGTCATCAAAGCCGTATCCGAAGAGTTCGGCGAAGAAATTTATGTTTCGGGAATTGCCGACAGACGTCTGTTGGCATCGCTTGTCTTTGATAATCCAGAACGGCTCGCAAAGCTGAACTCGATACTCCACCCCGCAGTCGAACGCGATTTTGAGCAGTGGGCTCAACAACATAAAGATGCGCCGTACGTTATTGAGGAGTCGGCAATTCTGTTCGAGTCGAATGCCCACCGAAATATGGACTTCATCGTGACGGTATCGGCTCCAGAGGAGGTCAGAATCGAGCGCGCAACACGACGCGATAATTGTAGCCGTGAGGCTGTTGCTGCCCGAATCAAAAACCAAATGAGCGACCAGCAACGCGAACAAGGTGCCGATTTTGTAATCGTTGCCGACAACAAACAACTGCTGATACCACAAGTATTGGAATTACATAACAAACTGATTAATAAGAGACTGTGAAAATAGATAATATAGACCTCGGAGAAAAGCCGGTGATGTTGGCTCCGATGGAAGATGTGACAGACCCGACGTTTCGCTATCTGTGCAAAATGTACGGAGCACAGATGATGTACACCGAATTCATCTCCGCCGACGGACTAATCCGAGATGGCAAAAAATCGTTAGCCAAACTGACTCTGTTCGACTATGAACGCCCAATCGGGATACAGATTTACGGTCACCAAATCGAGCCTATGGTCGAGGCTGCGCTCGTAGCCGAGGCTGCAAAACCCGACCTGATTGATATTAACTTCGGCTGCCCGGTGAAGAAGATTGCCAATCGCGGAGCAGGTAGCGGTATGATGCGCGATGTGCCTCTGATGGTCGAAATGACACGCCGAATAGTCGAAGCTGTGAAATTGCCCGTAACGGTCAAGACCCGTCTGGGTTGGGATAATGACAGTAAAAATATTGTCGAAATAGCCGAAAGGCTGCAAGATATCGGAATCAAGGCACTGACCATTCACGGCCGAACACGCGCTCAGATGTACAAAGGTCAGGCCGATTGGACTCTGATTGGCGAGGTGAAAAACAATCCCCGAATGAAGATTCCAATCATCGGTAACGGCGACATAGACAGTGGACAGAAGGCTGCCGAAGCGTTTGACCGTTATGGCGTAGATGGCATTATGGTAGGTCGCGCAACGTATGGTCGTCCGTGGATTTTCAAAGAGATACGCCACTATCTTGATACAGGCGAACAGATGGCTCAGCCCTCGGTTCTGGAGCGTGTCGAATTGGCTAAGTTGCACCTGAAAAAATCAATCGAATTCAAAGAAACCCTGCGCGGAATATATGAAATCCGCCGTCACCTGTGCAACTACTTCAAGGGATTGCCCGACTTCAAGTCGACACGAATGAAACTCGTCACTCTGACCGACCCCGACGAACTGTACGAAACACTCGATTTCGTAGCTCAAAAGTGGGGCGACTATGATATGAGCAACCAAATACCCCTGTCACTCTCACACGAAGTGTAGAAAAATCGCATTACATCGGGCTGCGTAGACTATTTTTCGAAATAATGCTTTGCAGTTAGCAGAAAAAAGCCTATTTTTGTAACTTAAATTTAGAGTCAAATACCTAAAACAATTTATATGATTCAAGACAAATTTATGGACCGTCACATTGGTCCGTCTCAAAAGGAAATCGACCAGATGCTGGAAACAATCGGCGTCAAGAGTGTCGATGAATTGATTTCTCAGGTAGTTCCCCAAACTATCCGCTTGGAGAAAGACCTTGAACTGCCCGCAGGTATGAGCGAATATGAATTCCTCGCTCACGTTAAGGCATTGGCTGCAAAGAACAAACCGTTCAGAACATTCATCGGAATGGGCTACTACGGCACAGCAGCTCCAGCAGCTATCATTCGCAACATTCTCGAAAATCCGGCTTGGTATACATCATACACTCCGTATCAAGCTGAGATTTCTCAAGGCCGTCTGGAAGCTCTGTTGAACTTCCAAACTGTAATTATCTCTTTGACAGGTATGGAAATCAGCAACTGCTCGCTGTTGGACGAAGCTACTTCTGCCGCAGAAGCAATGTTTATGATGTACAGCCAACGCTCAAGAGCTGCCGTTAAAGAGGGTCGCAACTTGCTGTTCGTTGATGAAAAGGTATTCCCACAAACTCTCGATTTGTTGATGACTCGCTCTGAGCCTCGCAACATCGAATTGGCTGTAGGTTCATTCAAAGATTACGAATTCACAGGCCGCGAATTTGGTGCTATCCTTCAATACCCGAACGTAGCAGGCGAAATCGAAGACTACGCAGAATTCACTCAAAAGGCTCACGAACGTGACATTCTGGTTACTGCTGACGTAGACCTGTTGGCTTTGACTATCTTGAAATCACCGGCTGAATGGGGTGCTGATATCGTTATCGGTTCAACACAACGTTTCGGTCTGCCGATGGGCTTCGGTGGTCCTCACGCAGGTTTCCTCGCAACAAAAGATGCTTACAAACGTGTAATGCCGGGTCGTATCATCGGTGTATCTGTTGACCGTCTGGGTAACAAGGCATTGCGTATGGCTCTGCAAACTCGCGAACAACACATCAAACGTGAAAAAGCAACTTCAAATATCTGTACATCTCAAGCCCTGATGGCTACAATGACAGGTATGTATGCAGTATATCACGGTCCGGAAGGTCTGCGCAGAATCGCAACACACGCTCACTCTTGCGCTGTAGCAGTTGCAGATGCTCTGAGAAAACTCGGTTACAACGTATTGAACAACAATATCTTCGACACATTCGAAGTAGAATGCGACAGCGAAAAAATCAGAACTATCGCTCTGCGCAACCAAATCAACCTCTACTACCCGAATGC
>JAZOQL010000053.1:0-3836 GCA_045656065.1 Rikenellaceae bacterium
AGCCATGTCGTTCTGTGAGCCAAGGAGTTGAAAAATGATGTTGTCTTCCTAAGACCGCTTGGCCTCCGACTTAGATATTTTCTCGCAACATCATAGTGTTTTCCTGCAGGTGGTTGATATGGCGCAACAACTCCTGATTGACCTTGCCCGTAATTGTGATGTGTTTGCTCAGTTGAGCGACCTGTTTTGAGAGCGCCTCAACGAGGTCGGCGTCCAGGTCGATACGCACTTCGAGCAGCGAAATCAGCAGGTGATAGCCCGTCGAGTAGGCGCGGTAGTTCATCTGCAGACGTTTTTCAACTTCATTGAATGACCTGAATTCGATATTGTGCATCGAGACAAGTACCCCTTCCGATACGATAAATGATACGGGTTCGGTTGAGAAGTTCCCCTCAAACGGAATCAGAAAGTTTGCATTACACACAATCGAAGTTTCACTCTCGCTATATTTTGAAGTCGATTCAATCTCTTCTATCTGTTGTGAAGTCTGGAGATTAATCTCCATAAAGTTTTCTACTGCCTTTTGTTCTTTAATGGTTGGTGCCAGCAGGTCAATCCACAGAATATCGTCGTAACCCAGATCGTCAAAAAGTTTGACGTCTGCGTTTCGAACAATTTTATTATAAGATTTCAGATATATTGTAATCATATTTAGGCTGAATTAGGGTTATTAATTCGGTTTCACCAACATCGTGACAGCCTATTTTATTCCATTATAGCTGTCCGATTTCGGTCAGTCAGCCCGGGTTCACACGCTCTGAGCACTTTACTCCCTTCTCCCAGAATAGTGCCAAAGCCGTGTGTTTGTCTCTATTAAAGATGAAATCTATATTTTTAGTCAGATAATTCAGTGCCTGATTTTTATCGTGGTAATCCGATTGGGCGACAGCCTGTTCGATGTTTTCGACTCCGAGAGCCAGTGCCGAGTTGAGCGCCTCGATGGTCTTTTCGTCAACATCGGTTTTTGCTACCCACGCTGCGAATACGAATGGCAGTCCGGTCATCTTTTTCCACTCTACGGACAGGTCCCAGCACTGTTTGAATTGCGATTCGAAGTCGAATACTCTATCACCGATGAGTACAAATCCCACTTTTTCTGCTGATGTGTCAATTTGCGAATGATCTATGCGCATTTCGAATTTTGGGTTTATGCCCCAATACTCTCTGCAAAGTATTTCGGTCAGTGTGTTAGATGTACACGATTCGGGGTCGAGAATTATGGTTTCGATTTCGTTCAGTTCCGAATTGCTGAGCAGGGTTACGGTTCTGGCGCCATCGCTGGTGCCTAAACAGTAATCGCAAATGACCTTTACGGGGACTCTGAGTTTCGGAATTTCAGCTACGGTAACAAGGGCGATGTCGGTTTGACCGCAGTCCATAGCGCGAGCGCACTCGCTCGGTGGAGCCAATGTCAACTCACAGGGTAGGGTATTTCCCACTCTGCGTATACCATACACAAACGGCACGGAATTCAGGTATGAAACCACAGTAATTCTCAGAGGGGCCATCGTCCATAATTCTTATTCAGTTTGATTAACTCACAAAGGTAATAATTCTTTTTCTAATTTGGAGCAAAAAACTGCAAAAAAACTTCTTTTTCGATTCGATGTAAAAACAATGCTAATAAAATTTGTTGGTTCGGGAAGAAATGACTACCTTTGGTACAAATAAACTCTCAGTATGTTTTAAAAAATAATATTGATATGGTATCTTACAAGGAATTAGGGCTGGTGAACAGTCGTGAAATGTTTGAAAAGGCAATTGAAGGTGGATATGCTATTCCGGCATTCAACTTCAATAATATGGAACAAATGCAGGCTATTATTCAGGCGTGTGTTGAGGCTTCATCTCCGGTGATTCTTCAGGTTTCAAGCGGAGCGCGTAAATATGCTAACCAGACTTTGTTGCGCTATATGGCGCAGGGAGCCGTAGAATATGCTAAAGAGTTGGGTAAGAATATCCCCATCGTGTTGCACCTCGACCACGGTGATACTTTCGAGTTGTGCAAATCTTGTATCGATATGGGATTCTCGTCAGTTATGATTGACGGTAGCTCGCTGCCTTACGAAGAAAACGTTGCTCTGACAAAGAGAGTTGTTGAGTATGCTCACCAATTTGACGTTACAGTTGAGGGTGAATTGGGCGTTTTGGCAGGTATCGAAGACGATGTTCAAGCCGAAGCATCGACTTATACTCGTCCCGAAGATGTTGAAGATTTCGTAAAGAAGACGGGTGTCGATTCGTTGGCTATTTCAATCGGTACTTCTCACGGTGCTAATAAATTCCGTCCTGAACAATGTACTCGCAATGCTGATGGAGTATTGGTTCCGCCGCCATTGCGTTTCGATATTTTGGAAGAAATCGAACGTCGTATTCCGGGATTCCCCATCGTACTTCACGGTTCATCATCTGTTCCGCAAGATATGGTTAAGATTATCAATGAACACGGTGGCGCGATTAAGGACGCAGTGGGGATTCCTGAAGGACAGTTGCGCGAGGCTGCTAAGTCTGCAGTATGTAAGGTGAACATCGACAGCGATGGTCGTCTGGCTATGACTGCTGCTATCCGTCAGCACTTCGCAGAAAAACCTGCTGATTTCGACCCGCGTAAGTATTTGGGACCGGCTCGCGAATGGCTCAAGAACCTCTATATTCACAAATGCAAAGAGGTGTTGGGCAGTGCTGGCAAGGCATAGTTGAATGAAATTTAATCGTTTGTATAAGGACTGCACTCAAAGGTTGGGGTAGTCCTTTTTTATTACAATATCACAATGATGTCTTAAAATTTGGGTATTTGCTGCTAAAATATTGGGAATTAATATAATAATCGGTAAAAATACGTTGGCTATTTAGAGTTATTTTAGTACATTTGCGTGATATAATGATTCTAAAATTTTAAGTTGCCGATAAAACTCGGCTATGATATTGTAAACCTCAAGCTTAAAAATAAACATACTATGAAATACGATGTATTTATAAGTTATTCACGAGATGACTTTGAAGAGGTAACAGCGTTTAAACGCTATTTGGAGACTAATTTGCCACAGTTGAAGATTTGGTTTGACATTGATGGTATAGAAAGCGGTGAGGAATTCGAAGAGAGAATTATTACGGCAATAGATAATTCGTCGTATATGTTATTTTTCATTTCAGACAATTCATTAAACTCGAAATGGACCAAAGACGAGGTTATGTATGCTAAAAACACTAACAAGATAATCATTCCGATATTGTTGAAAGGTACATTACTCAAAGGTTGGTTTTTGTTTAAGTTTGGGAGGGTCGATTGCATCGATTCAACCAATGAATTGCAATGTCAAAAGTTGGTGAAAAATTTGGCTAAGTGGTTTGGATATCAGATTGAAACTAAAAAAAATACCGGGATACTTAATAAATTTAGGTTTATCGAAGGTGAATTAGTAAGGGTGGAAAAAGGTGAAAAGTGGGGATATATGGATGATGCCGACAAAGTTGTTGTTCCATTTATCTATGATTATGCCCAAGATTTTTCCGAAGGTTTAGCGCTTGTGGGAAAAGATGGTAAATGGGGATATATAGATACGAGTGGCAAACTGGTTATTCCATTAAAGTATGATTTAGCATTTAATTTTTCCGAAGGAATGGCTAATGTGCAAAGAAAACACAAATGGGGTTATATAGATAAGACTGGCAAAGTGGTTATTCCACTAAAATATGATTACAACTTTGAATTTTCCGAAGGTTTAGCAGCCGTGATAAAAGGTGACCATAAAGGCTATATAGATAAAACAGGGCAAGTGATTATCCCACTTACGAATAGGTACGATGAAGTTAGTAAATTTTCTAACAATTTTGCC
>JAZOQL010000054.1:0-8853 GCA_045656065.1 Rikenellaceae bacterium
ACAAATATGGTTACTGACCGTCGCTATGTGGCAGTTACCGAGGGAATTATCCCGACAGATGGCGGCTACATCGACGCGCCTCTGGCCGAAAACAGCGCGATGCAGGTCTAAGTAGCCCGCAACAACAAGGGACGGCCTGCGCGTACGGACTTTCAGGTGCTGAAACGCGGAGGTCGACACACTCTGGTGGAGCTGCATCTTGAAACGGGACGCAAAAATCAAATCCGAGTCCACCTGAAACATATCGGCTATCCCATTGTGGGCGACAAAAAATATGGAGCCAAAGATTTTTCAATGGGTCGATTGGCACTGCACGCATCACGACTCTGCTTCGTACACCCACGCAGCGGCGAAGAGATGAACTTTGAAATTGACATTCCACAACGATTCATAAAATTGGTAGAAAATGGCCGCTGCTAAACAGACGTTCAAGGGCTCGGTAGCCGACTACGCAGCACTGAGCAACGACATCTCTCGTGGACAATACTCTGCGCTCTATCTGCTTATGGGCGAGGAGCCATTCTTCATTGACCGTCTGAGCGAAATGTTGCTGGCAAATGTAATACCACCTGAGGCTCAAGCCTTTAACCAAGTTGTAGTCTACGGCAAGGATTGCGATGGCGCAGCGCTGTGCAATATGTGCCGCCAGATGCCGATGATGGGCAATCGCCAACTCATCGTAGTAAAGGAGGCTCAGGGGCTGAAGAAACTCGACCAGCTGGCAAGCTACACCAAACACCCCGCAGCATCAACCATATTGGTATTGTGCCACAAGGAGAAGAGCCTGGACAAACGCAGCCAACTATATAAAAGCATCTTGGAGAACGGCACGATTTTCGAATCGGTCAAACCTCGGGATTATGAGGTTGGCAGTTGGTTGTCGAGCTACATCAGTCAGTGCGGGCTGAGCATAGACCAGCGCACTCTGCAGATGATGACCGAGTATCTGGGCACAGACCTGTCAAAGATTGCGGGCGAGATAGACAAGTTGCACACTGCGATGCCCGTAGGTCAGCGACAGATTACACCCGAAGTTGTGGAAGAGAACATTGGAATAAGTCGCGATTACAACATTTTCGAATTGACCAAAGCACTCTCCGAACGGAATACACTGCGAGCGATGCAGATAGCAGACTACTTTGCTCGCAACCCAAAGAGCACACCGCTCGTGGTATCTATTTCGAGAATACACGCACACTTCGAAAAAGTATTCAGATATAACTATGCACTGTGGCTAGCAAAAAAACGTTCTCAGCCGATGCCCTCGGAGGCGGATTTATGCAAATTACTGAAACTCAGCTCACCCTACTTTCTGAAGGAGTATGGTCAGGCCGCAGCAAATTACACAATGCCCAAGCTGTTTTCGATTTTCGAGCTGCTCAGAGAGTATGATATGAAACAGAAAGGCATCAACAGAGGGTCGCTCGATGACGGCGAGCTGCTGAGAGAGTTATTACTGAAAATTCTCAACTAACAACAGAGTGATAAACTATTGCTAATAAAACAGATAAGATATGTACATAGCAAAGATTTTGTGGGTAGACGATGAGATTGAGTTGCTGAAACCACACATTTTGTTTCTGGAGAACAAGGGCTACGAAATCGAAACCTGCAACAACGGTTACGATGCGCTTGAGGCTATAAAGTCTACGATTTATGATTTGATTATCATAGACGAGATGATGCCGGGTATGACCGGACTGGAGACATTGCAGATTATCAACGAGATACGCCCACTGATTCCGGTCATAATGGTAACCAAAAGCGAGGAGGAAAACATTATGGACCGCGCCGTAGGGTCGAAAATTGCAGACTATATAATCAAGCCTGTCAATCCGAATCAGGTATTGCTGTCTATCAAGAAAAACATACACAACAGACAGTTGGTCAGTGAGATAAGCACAGCCGACTATCGTCAGGAGTTTGGTCAGATTTCGATGTCACTGGGCAGCGCACGCACCTTTGACGACTGGGTGAACATCTATCGCAAGATTGTGAAATGGCAGCTGCAGCTGGCAGATATCAAAGACAGCAGTGTGAAGGAGATTCTCTCATACCAGAAAAAAGAGGCGAACAACGAGTTTGTAAAATTCATTCGCAACAACTATGTAAAGTGGTTCGACGACAAAAATGCAGAACGCCCCGTGATGTCACAGAATCTGCTGAAAAACAAGGTATTCCCCATCGTAGACAAACACAAGACCACATTTCTGCTGATTGACAATTTGCGCTATGACCAATGGCGTGTGCTGAGCCATTTCCTCACCGAGTTCTATGATATAGAATTGGAGGATTTCTACTGTTCGATTCTTCCGACGGCGACGCAGTATGCCCGCAACTCGATTTTCGCAGGCCTGATGCCGGCTGCCATCGACAAGATTATGCCCAGCTCGTGGCTCAATGACAACGAGGAGGGTGGCAAAAATATGTACGAGGAGGAGTTTCTCAAACGCCAGATGCAGAGTCTGGGCAAAAGCTACAAGTTAACATTCGACAAGTTGATTCGCTCGGAGCACACCAAGCGAATGATTGACAACATTGACTGTGTCTATAATGCTGATTTCTCGGTTATTGTCTATAACTTTCTTGACATATTGTCACACGCCCGAACCGACACGGACATTATCCGCGAATTGGCAGATGACGAGGCAGCATTTCTGTCGCTCACAAGGTCGTGGTTCGAGCACTCTGACCTGCTCGACATATTGAAGATGCTGGCCGAAAATGGCAACAAGGTAATCATCACATCAGACCACGGCACAGTTCGCGTAGACAATCCGATTCGTGTGGTAGGCGATAAGGAGACTTCACAGAATCTGCGCTACAAGACGGGCAAGAATATGACCTATAATCCCAAAGAGGTGTTTGAGATAACAAAGCCCGAGACCATACATCTGCCCAAGTCGAACCTCTCATCGACATACATATTTGCCTATAATCAGGACTTTTTAGTCTACCCGAATAATTACAATCATTTTGTCCGCTACTATAAGAGCACCTTCCAGCACGGCGGAATCTCGATGGAGGAGATGATTGTACCATTTATCGTATTAAAACCCAAGAAGTAATGGAAATAACATTGACAGCCGACCTTGATAACCTTGAAGAGGTAGCCGAAACAATATTGAAAAGCGTACTGCCCGAACGCGACGTAGTCTGTTTCTACGGCACAATGGGCAGCGGCAAGACTACGCTTATCGCCGAGATTTGCAGACAGTTGGGAGTAACCGACACCGTTTCGAGTCCGACATTTGCACTGATAAACGAGTACCGCACCGACTGCTCGGATACGGTCTACCACTTCGATTTCTACCGCACAGAAAAACTCTCTGAAGTCTATGACCTCGGTTATGAGGAGTATTTTTACAGCGGTTCGACCTGTCTTATCGAGTGGCCTGAGAAGATTGAGGAGCTGCTGCCCGAGAGCTACGCCAGAGTAGACATTTCGGCAATAGATGAAGATGCCCGTCAATATACCATTTCGCTGATATGACAAACTCGTTAGGCAAAAGATTCGTAGTCAGCATTTTCGGAGAGTCACACTCCGAACAGGTTGGCATTGTGATTGAGGGTTGCCCTGCGGGTGTAGCGCTGAACGAGGCAATGTTCGAGACAGACCTCGCACGCAGACGCGCCGGCGCATTGGGCACTACTCCGCGCACCGAATCGGACACGCCGCACATTGTCGAGGGCACAGCCGAGGGAATCACCACAGGCGAACGGATTACCATTCAGTTTGAGAATAATAATCGACGTTCAAGCGACTACTCGTTTCAGAGTGCGCACCCACGCCCAAGTCACGCCGACTTTACGAGTCGCATAAAGTATGGGCAGCCATCACCTGGCGGCGGCATTTTTTCAGGAAGAATGACCGTCGGACTCGTAGCAGCAGGCGTTGTAGCCAAACAGTTGCTACCTGAATGTCAATATAATACCCATATTGTGAGCATCGGTGGAAAGAGTGACTCCGAAGATATTGAGCAACAACTAAAGAGTGCTGCCGAGCAAAACGATTCGGTCGGGGGAGTTGTTGAATGTCTCATAGATGGCATTCCGATTGGAGTTGGCGAGCCGTTTTTTGACTCTGTGGAGTCGGTCATTTCGCACGCTCTGTTCTCGATTCCGGGAGTCAAGGGTGTTGAATTCGGAGCTGGTTTTTCCATTGCCGATATGCGAGGTTCCGAGGCGAATGATTGCCTGATTGACGAGCAGGGACATACTGCGACGAACCATTCCGGGGGAATCAACGGAGGGATAAGCAATGGTAATCAGTTGGTTGTGCGCGTAGCATTTCGTCCTACTGCGAGCATAGGTCAAGAACAAATGACCTACAATTTCGAATCTGGCACACTATTGCCATTAGCAGTCAAGGGGCGTCACGATGTTTGTATTGCGCTTCGGGGCGCAGTCGTAGTCGAAGCTATGTGCTCGATTGCACTCGCCGACCTTATGCTGCAAAGTAATAATTAACAAGTAATAAATCATACAAAAAAAAGACCGCTCGAAGGCGGTCTTTTTTCGTGTATCTAATCTTTTAGAAATAACAAATCTCACGATTTTCGATTCTGCTGAGCAGATTGTTCGCCAGCGCACTCGCGCCAATTCGGAACAACTCCGGAGTCAGCCACTCCTCGCCCAACACCTCAGCTACGATTGCCTGATATAGCGCAGCCTGTTCTACGCTACGCACGCCGCCTGCAACCTTGAGTCCGCACTGACGACCCATTACCTTTTCGTAATCCTTTATTGCTAAGGCCATTACCGCTACGGCCTCGGGCGTAGCACCCACCGACGCCTTACCCGTAGAGGTCTTGATGAAGTCGGCTCCCGCAGCCATAGCCAACAGCGAAGCTCCCCTCACCGACGCCAAATCGGGCAGCACTCCCGACTCGATGATTACCTTAAGCGTAGTATCTTCGTCGATTTCACCTCGAATAATTTCGATTTCAGCCTCGGCCATTTCGTAATTTCCAGCCAAAAATTCGCCGACATTCATCACTATATCTATCTCATCTGCACCATTCTCCTCAACCATAGCACACTCCAGAGCCTTGACCTCGACATAGGTCTGCGACATCGGGAATCCGCCTGCAACCGAGGCGATTGCGATGTCTGTATCTCCAAGCGCTACACCCGCAGTCTCTACGAACGAGGGCGAAACACAAACCGCCGCAGGCTCGGGAACTTCGGCAAACACACCCCTGAAGAGCATCAACTTATGACACAAATCACTGATACTCTCCTCGGTATCTGTCACCGACAACGAAGTCACGTCCAACAGTGACATTGTGATTTTCAGCGCCTCAGGTGTAAGGAATTGAGCTACGCGTGCCTCTGCACGAGCAATTATATCCTT
This sequence comes from Rikenellaceae bacterium, assembly GCA_045656065.1. Classification (GTDB taxonomy): domain Bacteria; phylum Bacteroidota; class Bacteroidia; order Bacteroidales; family Rikenellaceae; genus CAJGBR01. Next base: position 5,357 of record JAZOQL010000054.1, read on the forward strand.
TATAGCATTTTCATCTACTGCAGTTCCCATTTGCAGCAATACTTCGTTACAATCCATAACATTATTTTCTAAAGATACGACAATAAACGCCCATCGGCATCGACTTTCCGAATCGGTCTTCAGCGAAAAGTTCGCCGAATTGGCACTCGCCATTCTGCCCGAATGCCTCCTGAGCCAGAGTGCGAGCCAACAGCGGCGACAAACCCATCGAATAGAGATTCAACACAAGGAATCCCTTATCATTCAACAGTTTCGCACACTCGTGCAACATTTCGTCAATATTCTTTTCCAGCACCCAGCGCTCGCCATCTGTCCCGCGACCATAGGCTGGTGGGTCGAGAATCAACCCGTCATATTTCTTTTCGCGACGCACCTCTCGTTTCACAAATTTCAGAGCATCTTCCACTATCCAGCGAATATCCTTGAGCCCCGAAAGTTCCATATTTTCGCGAGCCCACGTCACCACCTGCTTTACCGAATCGACGTGCGTAACGGCAGCGCCTCCCGCACAGGCTGCGATTGATGCGCCACCCGTATATGCAAAGAGATTCAACACCTGCACATCACTCTTAGTCTGCTTCAGGCGGCGAACCGAATCGTAAATAAACTTCCAATTCGAAGATTGTTCGGGGAAAATTCCGACGTGTTTGAATGCCGTCAGTCCCAAACGGAATTTCAATGTCATATCGCCATAATTGAATGCGACATTCCACCTATCGGGCATACCCTTAGTTCGGGTCCATTCGCCCATATCTTCTACGCGTCCCTCTCTGCGGAACGATGCCTGACACATCTGGTTCCACTGTTGCAGCGACATCGAGCGGCGCCACAGAGCTTGAGGTTCAGGACGTTTCAGTACATATTGTCCAAATCGTTCGAGTTTTTCGCCTTCACCGGAGTCGATTAATTCATAGTCGCTCCATTGAGTTTTCATATATTCGACATTCATATTCGGGTCAGTTATTAATTTTTTCGACTACCGCCATAAACCAGCGACATTTCGCAATTTGCGCAATCGAATTTCAATTCAAAGGTATGAAAATTATTTTCAATATATAGTTTTCCGCGATACTTTGTTTTAGGATTTTTCAGACACATACCACATTCGCGTCTGATGCAGTACCTTGAGGTCATCACTACGGCACCGACATTATCCTCGAGCAGTTCATATCCGGGCTGAATCTCGGTGACGCCTCGTTGGCGGTAGAAATTTTCGCTCAATTTGTTCACCACGTTTGCTCGGAAGTCTAGTGTTTTTTCAGGGTAATCCACAACCGACTCCGCAGGTTTGCGCTCAGTTCGGACATAATTCTTCACGATACACTCCTCGAGTTTGTTCAGCACCGAGCGTCTCAGGTCATTCAACTGAGCAGCAGTCAAAAACGGCATCTCGCCATCACAAACTACATTTATATCTTTGATTACAAATGGTGTATCTCCGCTTTTCGAGAGTTGCGAATTAATCGTAGCCAACATTCGTTCACGATTTTTAGCCACGTCATTAACCGATTCAGCCACCACTTCGACACGATTTGCGCGACCATCTTCAGCCTCGAGCACTACCTGCCCCACCCCACAATTCATCGTCAGCGCTACGTCCAACTTTCGCTTGGTCACATCACGTCCCAGCATATCGGCAAATGCCTTATCAAAATTGCGATAGATTTCAGTTCCGACCTTTATGCCATCTATTCTGTTTGGTTCGACCATACGGCCGGCTACGCGATTGACATTTGTTCCCGAGAAGTTACCCTCCCCATCGAGGAAGCAGATTCCGTCACCCGAATGCAACACCACATCACCATCTAATTCAAAAGATTTGCCCACGACCTTTCTGACTCGCCCCACTCGACTGCCCGTAGCCTTAGGCGTATTAAACTCCGCAACCTTTCCCATCTTACCCGAGATGAACCAATCGGTAAATCCTCGTGCAAAGGTCTTTTCTGGGGCAGGCTCGAACCCTACCACAGAATTTCCGAACGACGACCGCTGACAATCGCCTCTACGTGCAATCACGCTATCAATGCGTTTGCGATAGTATGCTACGGTATTTTTAACGTAGTTTTCATCTTTCAATCGCCCTTCGACCTTGAACGAGGTGATACCTGCATCAATCATCTGCTCAACATATTCAGACATATCCAGATCGCGCACCGACAACAGATGCTTATCCTCAATCAGTCGGTTGTAATTTTCGTCCATCAGGTTGTAGGTCCATCGGCAAGGTTGTGCACACTGACCGCGATTGCCGCTGCGCCCCATCATAGTCTGACTGAAGTAGCACTGCCCGCTGAATCCCACACAGATAGCACCGTGCACAAATGCCTCGAGTTCGACGTCAGTATGTTTTCTTATTTCACGAATCTCCTCCAGCGAGATTGCCCTCTCGAGAATCACCCGAGCGAATCCCGAATTGGCAAGAAAATTTACTCGGTCAGCCCTCAGCGCAAAAGTTTGAGTCGAAGCGTGCAGTTCGATAGGCGGCAGCTCCATTTCGAGCATAGCCATATCCTGCACAATGAGCGCATCAGCGCCCGCCTTCCACGCCTCGATAGCCTGCTGACGAGCCTCATCTAATTCGTGGTCGTAGATTATGGTATTCATCGTAACGTATAGTTTTGCACCGAACAGGTGAGCATATCTTGCCAGCTCCTCGACATCATTCATAGTATTCGTAGCGCCACTGCGGGCACCAAAACGTTCAGCACCAATGTACACCGCATCAGCGCCATAGTCGATTGCAATTTTTCCTGAGTTCAGGTCCTTAGCCGGAGCGAGTAGTTCTATACGTTTCATCTCTAATTTTTCACAAAAGTAACATTTTTAGCGACTCAAAACAACGAGGGGGCAATCTTTTTTCAGATTGTCCCCTCGGATAGTTATATTACGACAAACTTCCTATTTTTTAGAAGAGAGCGCCTCGAGTTCGGCGTTGGCGCCTACCAACATAGTCTGATATTTATGCAGACCTGTACCGGCAGGAATCAAGTGACCGCAGATGATATTTTCCTTCAAGTTTTCGAGGTAATCGACCTTACCGTAGATTGCAGCCTCGTTGAGCACCTTGGTAGTCTCTTGGAACGATGCAGCTGACATAAAGCTGTTAGTCTGCAACGCTGCACGAGTGATACCTTGCAATACCTGATTTGAAGTTGCTGGGATTACTTCGCGCACCTGAACGAGTCGCATATCACGACGCTTGAGTTGTGAGTTCTCATCTCTGAGTTTGCGAGCCGAAACAATCATACCTTCGCGCAGATTTTCGCTATCGCCGGCATCTGTAACGACCTTCTTATCAAACAACTCATCGTTAACTCGCATAAATTCCCACTTATCAACGATTTGTTCTTCGAGGAACTTGGTGTCACCCGGATCCTGGATTTGAACCTTGTTCATCATCTGACGAACGATGATTTCGAAGTGTTTATCGTTAATCTTCACACCCTGCATACGGTAAGTCGGATCGTAGCCATGTCGTTCTGTGAGCCAAGGAGTTG
>JAZOQL010000055.1:0-4455 GCA_045656065.1 Rikenellaceae bacterium
GAAATAATAATTTTTTGGAATTAAGGCTAATCTTTGCAGAAAAATAGCTAATTTTGAGGTTTCAACAAGAAAATAAATTCAAACAAATATGTCAAAAAGATTAATCGAATGCGTTCCCAATTTCAGCGAAGGACGCGACAAAAATGTAATTGCACAAATCACTTCGGCAATCGAATCTGCCGCTAATGTAAAACTGCTTAACGTAGACCCGGGTGAGGCAACAAACCGTACCGTTGTAACATTTGTGGGCGAACCCGAAGAGGTGCTCGAAGCTGCATTTATGGGCGTAAAACGCGCAGCAGAGGTAATCGATATGCGCAAACACTCTGGTGCTCACCCTCGTATGGGAGCAACTGACGTATTGCCACTGATTCCGATTTCAGGCATTACACTTGAAGAGTGTGCAGAACTTGCTCGCAAATTGGCTAAACGTATTGCAGACGAACTGAACATTCCGATTTATTGCTACGAATCGGCAGCATTCACTCCCGAACGCCAAAACCTGGCAGTGTGCCGCGAGGGCGAATACGAAGGTCTGGCTAAGAAATTTGCAGACGAAAAGACAGCACCCGACTTTGGCCCGAGAGAATTCAACGAAGGCGTAGCCCGCACAGGCGCTACGGCAGTAGGTGCTCGCGACTTCTTGATTGCAGTAAACTTCAACCTCAATACAACCTCAACCCGTAGAGCTAATGCAATCGCATTCGACGTGCGCGAAAAAGGCCGTATGGTAAGAGAGGGCAATCCTATCGTGGGTAAAGTTGTGAAAGATGAAAACGGCGAACCTGTTTGGCGTCCGGGTACACTGAAGTGTGCAAAGGCTATCGGCTGGTTCATCGAAGAGTATGGCGTAGCTCAAGTTTCTATGAACTTGACAAACATCTCAGTTACTCCGCTGCACGTGGCATTTGACGAAGTATGTCGCGCAGCAACGGCTCGCGGAATCCGCATCACAGGCTCGGAAATCGTAGGTCTTGTTCCGAAACGCGCACTCATCGAAGCAGGTAAACACTTCCTCAGAAAACAACGTCGCTCGCTGGGTATCTCTGAAGAGGAAATCATCAAAATCGCAGTTAAATCTATGGGCTTGGACGACCTCAAACCGTTCGACCCCAAAGAAAAAGTTATCGAATATCTGCTCGAAGACAATAGCCAGAAACGTCTGATTGATATGACTTGCAAGGCATTTGCCGAAGAGACTGCAAGTGAATCTCCGGCTCCGGGTGGTGGTTCAATCTCGGCTTATATGGGCGCACTTGGTGCTGCTCTGGGAGCAATGGTTGCCAACCTCTCTTCTCACAAACCGGGTTGGGACGACCGCTGGGAAGAGTTCTCAAATTGGGCAGAACGCGGTCAGGCGCTGCAAAATGAGTTGCTGCACCTGGTAGACGAAGATACCGCTGCATTCAACAAAATTATGGACGTATTCGCTATGCCAAAGACTACAGATGAAGAGAAGGCTGCAAGAAGCAAGGCTCTGCAAGAAGCAACACTTTATGCTACTGAAGTACCGCTGCGCACAATGAGAGCTGCTGAAAAGGTTTTCGAAATCGTCAAAGCTATGGCAGAAATAGGTAACCCGAACTCGGTATCTGACGCAGGTGTGGGCGCATTGGCTGCTCGCAGCGCAGTTCTGGGTGCTCGCCTCAACGTGAGAATCAACGCCGCAGGCCTCAAAGATAAGGAAATCGCAGGCAGACTGATTGCAGAAGCAGACCAGATTGCAGAACGCAGCACAGCTGCCGAACGCGAAGTTTTGGCTATCGTTGAAGAAAAAATCGGCTAATATGACACTTCAGGAATTTCGCGAAGATATTCGCAGGGGTATCCCCGACCAACTGCCCGAACCGAAACCTTATGACGCAGAGATAAACCACGCTCCAAAACGCAAGGAGATTCTCACAGCCGAAGAGAAGGAGTTGGCTCTGCACAACGCATTGCGCTACTTCGACCCGAAGCACCACGCAGTATTGGCTCCGGAGTTCGCTGAAGAGTTGAACAGATATGGCAGAATCTATATGTATCGTCTGCGCCCCGACTACGAAATGTATGCTCGTCCGATTGATGAGTATCCGGCTCGTTCGCGTCAGGCTGCTGCTATTATGTTGATGATTCAAAACAACTTAGACAAGGCCGTAGCTCAACACCCGCACGAACTGATTACTTACGGCGGAAATGGCGCGGTATTCCAAAACTGGGCGCAATATAGATTGACAATGAAATATCTGTCTGAAATGACAGACGAACAGACACTGGTTATGTACTCGGGTCACCCACTCGGATTGTTCCCATCACACAAAGATGCTCCGCGTGTGGTGGTGAGCAACGGTATGGTTATCCCCAACTACTCTAAACCAGACGATTGGGAACGATTCAACGCGCTGGGCGTATCACAATACGGCCAGATGACCGCAGGCTCGTATATGTATATCGGCCCGCAAGGTATCGTTCACGGCACAACTATCACCGTGATGAACGCAGCTCGCAAGAGATACACCGAAGGACAAACCGATGCTCGAGGAATGTTGTTCATTTCATCGGGTCTGGGCGGTATGTCCGGAGCTCAGCCCAAAGCGGGTAACATCTCGCAAGTGGTGAGCGTAGTTGCAGAAATAAATCCCAAAGCAGCAGAAAAACGTCACGCTCAAGGTTGGGTAGACGAGTTGCACACTTCGCTCGACGAGCTCATTCCGAGAATCCGCCGTGCTGTCGAAACTAAAGAGATTGTCTCGATGGCTTACGTCGGAAATGCCGTAGACCTCTGGGAACGTCTGGCTAAAGAGAACATTCGCGTAGATTTGGGTTCGGATCAAACCTCGCTGCACAACCCGTGGGCTGGAGGTTATTACCCCGTAGGATATAGCTATGAGGAGTCGAACCGAATGATGGCCGAAGAGCCAGAACGATTCAAAGAGTGTGTTCAGGAGTCATTGCGCCGTCAAGTGGCTGCAATCAATAAACTTTCGGCTCAGGGAATGTACTTCTTCGACTACGGCAACGCGTTCCTGTTGGAGTCATCTCGCGCAGGTGCAGATGTTATGGGCGAAAATGGCAAATTCAGATACCCATCTTATGTTCAAGATATTATGGGTCCGATGTTCTTCGATTACGGTTTTGGTCCGTTCCGCTGGGTTTGTACATCGGGCAAGGCTGAAGACCTCGAAACATCTGACCGAATCGCAGCCGAAGTGCTCGAAGAAATCAAGAAGAATTCACCTGCAGACATCTGCGGACAGATGGACGACAATATCCACTGGATTCGTGAAGCAGGCAAAAACAGATTGGTAGTAGGCTCACAAGCACGCATTCTCTATGCTGACTGCGAAGGCAGAACCAAAATCGCACAGGCATTCAACCGCGCAATAGCAGAGGGTCGCATCTCGGCTCCGATTGTGTTGGGTCGCGACCACCACGACGTATCGGGTACAGACTCGCCCTACCGCGAAACATCGAATATCTATGACGGTTCGTCGCGCACAGCTGATATGGCAGTGCACAATGTCATCGGCGACTCATTCCGCGGAGCTACTTGGGTATCAATCCACAATGGCGGCGGCGTAGGCTGGGGCGAAGTAATTAACGGCGGATTCGGTATGGTGATTGACGGCTCAGATGAGTCAGACCGCCACATTCGCGAAATGTTGTTGTGGGACGTCAATAATGGTATCGCTCGCCGTAGCTGGGCAAGAAACAGCGGCGCAATAGATGCTATCAAACGCGAAATGGAACGTACTCCGGACCTGAAAGTTACACTGCCAAACTTCGCAGACGAACAATTAATCAAGAACGCATTAAAATAGAAAATTATGAATATCCATCATATATCGGCAGAACGCCTTACACTCGACCGCGTACGCCAAATTCTCACAGAGGGTTTCAAATTGGAATTGAGCGAAGATGCAAGCAACCGCATCAGCCGTTGTCGCGAATATCTCGACAACAAGATGAAAAATCAAGACAAACCGATTTATGGCGTGACTACGGGATTCGGCTCGCTGTGCAACATCTCGGTTGGTGCTGACGAGCTGGGTCAACTGCAAAAAAATCTGGTAATGTCTCACGCCTGCGGTACGGGCGACAGAGTGCCTAATGAAATCGTAAAACTGATGTTGCTGCTCAAGGTGCAGTCGCTCTCTTATGGCAACTCTGGTGTGCAACTCGTTACAGTTCAACGTCTTGTAGATTTCTTCAATAACGACATTCTGCCGGTAGTATTCCAACAAGGCTCATTGGGAGCATCAGGCGACCTTGCTCCGCTGGCACACTTGTCACTGCCGCTGCTGGGTATGGGCGAAGTTGAAGTTGACGGCGAAATACGCCCTGCGGCCGAAGTGCTCGAAAAATATGGCTGGAGCCCGATTGAGCTCCAATCAAAAGAGGGTCTTGCTCTGTTGAACGGTACTCAGTTCATGTCTGCCTATGGTGTATACTCGCTTATCAACGCACAGCGCTTGA
>JAZOQL010000056.1:0-10693 GCA_045656065.1 Rikenellaceae bacterium
TTAACATTAAACAAACAAAATGACTGATCCTATTGCAGACTTTCTAACACGGATTAGAAACGCGGTGAAAGCCAATCACAAGGTGGTTGAAGCTCCCGCATCGAAAATGAAGCTGGAGATCGCAAGAATCTTGCACGAGCAAGGTTACATCTTGGCGTACAAGATGGGTGAAGACCAACGTGGTCACAAAACCATCAAAATCGCTTTGAAGTATCACCCAGAATCGAAACTGTCGGCAATCAAAAACCTTCAACGAGTGAGCCGTCCGGGTCTTCGTTGCTATTCAAATGTGAGCGAAATGCCTCGCGTATTGAATGGTCTCGGTATTGCCATCTTATCAACATCAAAAGGCATTATGACCGACAAACAGGCTCGTAAAGAAAATGTTGGCGGCGAGGTGCTGTGCTTTGTTTACTAAACACTAAAAAAACATTTAGAAAATGTCAAGAATTGGAAAATTGCCTGTAAACTTGCCATCTAATGTGACAGTTACTGTTGCAGCAGATAATACGGTAAGCGTTAAAGGACCTCTCGGTGAATTGACACAAAAAGTTGATCCAGATATCACTGTGAGCATCGAAGAGGGAGTTTTGCACGTAACTCGTCCTACAGATCAACCCCGTCATCGCTCGATGCACGGTCTCTATCGTGCACTTATCGCCAATATGGTCTATGGCGTATCGACTGGTTACGAAATCAAACAAGAATTGATCGGTGTCGGCTATAAGGTTGAAGCTCAAGGTCAATTGTTGCAATTCAGCTTGGGATATTCACACGATATCTACCTCGAATTGCCTAAAGAAGTAACTGCATCGGTATTCGCAGAAAAGAAAGGTAACCCGATCCTGACTCTTAAGAGTGCAGACAAACAACTCATCGGTCAGGTTGCAGCAAAGATTCGTTCGTTCCGTAAACCCGAACCATACAAAGGTAAAGGTATCAGATTCGTGGGCGAAGAAATCAGACGTAAAGCTGGTAAATCGGCAAATGCTAAATAATAAAAACGGAAGAATATGGCAATCAATAAGATCGATAGAAGAGTACGAATCAAACACCGTATTCGCAAGGTGGTCAGCGGCGTAGCAGAACGCCCCCGTATGACCGTGTTCCGCAGCAATCGCCACATCTATGTACAGTTGGTAGATGACACAAAGGGCATCACTTTGGTTTCAGCATCAACCGGCGAAAAATGTTTCGAAGGCAAATTGACCGGAATGAATAAAGTTCAGCAGGCAGCCGAAGTAGGTAAGCTGATCGCACAACGTTCAATCGAAAAAGGTATCACAGCAGTTGCATTTGACCGTAACGGATACCTCTATCACGGACGAGTAAAAATGTTGGCCGACGCAGCACGCGAAGGCGGTCTTAAATTCTAATGTATTATGTCAAACGCGAATATACAGAAAGTAAGAACATCTGACTTGGAACTGAAATCTAAGTTGGTAGGCATTCAGCGTGTAACTAAAGTAACCAAAGGTGGTCGTACATTTACATTCGCAGCTATCGTAGTTGTGGGTAACGGAAACGGCGTAGTAGGTTATGGCCTCGGTAAGGCAAACGAAGTTACAGCAGCCATTGAAAAAGGCACTGAAGATGCAAAGAAAAATATGGTAAAAGTACCGGTGTTGAACGGTACAATTCCTCACGCACAAGAATTCCGCTATGGCGGTTCGTTGGTTTTGTTGAAACCGGCAGCTCCTGGTACTGGTGTAATCGCCGGTGGTGCGATGCGTGCCGTATTGGAAAGCGTGGGTATCCATAACGTGCTTGCAAAGAGCAAAGGTTCATCTAACCCTCACAACTTGGTGAAAGCCACAGTGGGCGCATTGATGGAAATGAGAGACGCTTACAGCGTAGCACAGGTTCGTGGCATCTCTTTGGATAAAGTGTTTAACGGATAAAACAGACAGAGATGGCAAAAATTAGAATCACAAAAGTACGCAGTTCAATCGGCGCAAGCGAAAACCAAAAGAAAAATCTGCTTGCCCTCGGTCTGAGAAAAATCAATCAAACCGTAGAACACGAAGCCTCACCAATCATTATGGGTATGGTTACAAAAGTTAACCACCTGGTAAAAGTAGAGGAAGTAAAATAATTTATTAATCCCAATACCAAAAAGAAATGAGTCTCAGTAATTTGAAACCCGCAGCAGGGTCTGTAAACAGAGAAAAAAGAATAGGTAGGGGACAAGGCTCAGGCCACGGTGGTACATCTACACGCGGTCACAAAGGAGCTAAATCTCGTTCGGGATACCACCGTAAACTTGGTTTCGAAGGTGGTCAGATGCCTCTCCAGAGACGTCTCCCTAAATATGGATTCACTAACCTGAAAAGAGTAGAGTATAAGGCAGTAAACCTTAGTGTGTTGGAAGAGATCGCAACAGATCACCAAATCACAGATATCAACGTAGATCTGTTGGTTCAGGCTGGTGTTGCATCTAAGAATGACAGAGTTAAGATTCTTGGAAACGGCACTCTGACTAAGAAGATTAACGTTACGGCTCACGCATTCTCTAAATCAGCCGTAGCAGCAATCGAAGCACTTGAAGGTAAGACTGAAAAACTCTAATCAATGAAAAGACTGATTGAAACATTAAAAAACATTTATAAGATTGAAGAGCTGCGTAAGAGAATCTTCTTTACGCTGGGAATCATTCTTATCTATCGTTTGGGCAGTTTCATCGTAATACCCGGTATTAATCCGACTATGTTGGAAAATTTGACTGCACAGTCGGATAATAACGGTTTGATGGGATTGTTGGATATGTTCTCGGGCGGTGCATTCAGCAATGCGTCAATCTTCGCACTCGGTATTATGCCGTACATCTCAGCGTCGATTGTTATCCAATTGCTGGCAATGGTGGTGCCGTACTTCCAGAAGTTGCAGCGCGAAGGCGAAAGCGGTCGTCGCAAAATCAACCAATGGACTCGCTACCTGACCATCGTAGTATTGCTGTTGCAAGGTCCGGCATATCTCGCTAACTTGTACAACACTATTCCGACAGAGGCATTTGTTCTGGGCGTTGACAGTTTCTTGTTCCGCTTTGTAGCAATGGTGTCAATGATTGCAGGTACAATGTTCGTTATGTGGTTGGGTGAAAAGATCACTGACCGCGGTATCGGTAACGGTATCTCGCTGATTATTATGGTCGGAATCATTGCTCGTCTGCCATTTGCATTCATCGCAGAAGCAAACACTCGCTTCACAGGTGCAGCCGGTGGTTTGGTGATGTTGGTTGTAGAATTGGTTATCTTGTTCTTGGTCTTCGCAGGCGGTATCGCCCTGACACAAGGTCAACGCAAGGTGCCCGTTCAGTATGCTAAACGTATCGTTGGAAATAAACAATATGGTGGCGTTCGCCAGTATATCCCGATGAAGGTTAACTCGGCTAACGTTATGCCTATCATCTTCGCTCAGGCGTTGATGTTCATTCCGATGATTTTCAGTAGATTCGATTCGACACAAGGTATCGCAACCGTTTTCGGAAACTATCAAGGTTTCTGGTACAACTTCACATTCGCTATTCTTGTAGTTGCATTTACATACTTCTATACTGCAATTACAATGAATCCGAATATGATGGCAGAAGATATGAAACGCAATGGCGGCTTTATCCCTGGCGTTAAACCTGGTAAGCGCACAGCTGAATATCTTGATACCATTATGACACGAATCACACTCCCGGGTTCAATCTTCCTGGCAATCGTGGCTATCTTGCCGGCGTTCGCAATGAAGATTGGTATCACTCAACAATTTGCTCTCTTCTTCGGAGGTACCTCATTGTTGATTCTGGTGGGTGTAGTGTTGGATACATTGCAGCAAATCGAAAGTTATCTGTTGTTGCGTCACTATGACGGTCTGATGAAGACAGGCCGCATTCAAGGTCGTCGCGGATAATGTTTCAGGGGATTGAAACTGTTGAATAATGATATATCTTAAGAGTCAAGAGGAGATAGAGTTGCTCCGTGAAAATAACCAACTTGTGAGTAAAACACTCGCCGAGCTGGCTAAGTATGTGAAAGAGGGTGTAACAACACTCGAACTCGACCGCATTGCAGAAGAGTTCATTCGCTCGCACGGAGCAGTCCCCGGTTTTCTGGGTTATAACGGATTCCCAAATTCACTGTGTATCTCAGTGAACGAACAGGTGGTCCACGGAATACCCTCCTCTTACCGACTTAAGAACGGAGATATTGTCTCAATCGACTGCGGAACCTATATGCACGGATTCTATGGCGATAGCGCCTATACATTCGCAGTAGGTGAAGTCGATGAAGAAAAAAAACTGCTGATGCAGGTCACAAAAGAGGCTCTGATAAAGGGCGCAGAACAGGCTTGCGTCGGAAAGCGTACGGGAGATATCGGATACGCAGTTCAACGTCACGCGGAATCGTTCGGTTTCGGAGTGGTCAGAGAACTGATAGGTCACGGACTCGGTAAAAATATGCACGAAGACCCAGAGGTGCCCAATTACGGCGCGCGAGGTCGAGGCCATCTGCTCAAGGAGGGAATGGTAATCTGCATCGAACCGATGATTAATGCCGGAACAAAATCCGTAGTCTTCGAACGCGACGGTTGGACAGTCCGTACTAAAGATAGAAAACCATCTGCCCACTACGAATTCGCTGTGGCGATAACCAAAAATGGTCCAGATGTGTTGACAGATTTTAGCATTATAGAACAGGCAATCGCCGAAAACAAGTAAAATATGCCTAAACAAGCATCAATAGAAAGAGACGGAACGATTATCGAATCACTTTCGAATGCAATGTTCCGAGTGGAATTGGATAATGGCCACGTCATTACGGCTCATATCTCGGGTAAAATGCGAATGCACTATATCAAGATATTGCCGGGTGATAAGGTAAAGGTGGAGATGACTCCGTATGACTTGACCAAAGGTCGTATCTCATTCCGTTACAAGTAATTACGTCACACAATAATAACAAGAGAGATGAAAGTAAGAGCATCAATCAAAAAACGTAGTGAAGATTGCAAAATCGTAAAACGTAAAGGTCGCCTTTATGTGATTTGCAAAAAGAACCCTAAATTCAAAATGCGTCAGGGATAACCTCTTTTTTGGGAATTCTCAGGGGTCGCGGCTGACTGATCAGCCATCGGGGCGGTTATGAGAAATTGGTAAGGGCTCGCATCAACACCAGAGCGTATGCCAATGTTTTGTGATTGTCTTGTTGGTTGACTACCCGAAAAATTCCAAAAGAATCTCTGCAATTTTTAACAATTTAAACAAAAGTTATGGCAAGAATTGTCGGTGTAGATTTACCGAAGAACAAACGAGGCGAAATCGGACTTACCTATGTTTACGGTATCGGTCGTAGCTCGTCTCGCGCGATTCTGGACAAAGCCGGAATCGACTATGACACAAAAGTCAAGGATTGGACTGACGAACAAGTAACAGCAATCCGTAACATCATCGCCTCAGACGGCTATCGCGTAGAAGGCGAATTGCGCTCAACGGTTCAATTGAACATCAAACGTCTGATGGATATCGGCTGCTATCGCGGCATCCGTCACCGTCTCGGACTCCCTGTTCGTGGTCAAAGCACTAAAAACAATGCTCGTACACGTAAGGGTCGCAAGAAGACCGTAGCTAACAAGAAAAAAGCAACTAAATAACAAGTAATCAGTTATGGCAAAGAAAACCGGAACTGTAAAGAAGAAAGTTGTCAAAGTAGGTGCAATGGGACAAGCTCACATTCACTCGTCTTTCAACAACGTAATAGTTTGTCTGACCAACGAAGTTGGCGAAGTAATCAGCTGGAGCTCAGCCGGCAAAATGGGTTTCCGTGGTTCAAAGAAGAACACTCCGTATGCTGCTCAAACAGCAGCTCAAGATTGCGCAAAGGTAGCTTTCGATTTGGGTCTTCGCAAGGTGAAAGTATATGTGAAGGGTCCGGGTCAAGGTCGCGAATCAGCAATCAGAACCATCAACAATGCTGGTATCGAAGTAGTCGAAATCATCGACGTTACTCCGCTGCCTCATAATGGTTGCCGTCCGCCCGCTCGTCGTCGCGTGTAATTTTATTGGTAAAATTGCTGCATAAAAAGACGAATTGGTAAACAAATTAAAACGAACTCTTAAAAGTAAAGATTGAAATGGGAAGATATATAGGACCCAAAACTAAAATCGCAAGAAAATTCGGCGAAGCTATTTTCGGAACCGACAGAGCGTTTGAAAAGAAAAATTACCCTCCGGGACAACACGGACGTAACCGTAAGAAAGTATCAGAATACGGTACTCAGCTCAAAGAAAAACAAAAAGCAAAAGCTATCTACGGCGTACAAGAAAAACAATTCCGCAATACATTCGCATTGGCTGAACGTATGGGTGGTATCGCAGGTGAAGACCTGTTGCGTCTGTTGGAAAGCCGCTTGGATAACGTAGTTTATCGTTTGGGCATCGCTCCGACTCGTGCAGCTGCACGTCAGTTGGTTTCTCACCGCCACATCACAGTAAACGGTAATGTAACTAACATTCCGTCTTACCAAGTGAAAATTGGCGATGTAGTAGGCGTACGTGAAAAATCAAAATCATTGGAAGTTATCACAGACTCATTGAGCACAGTGGCAAGATCACGCTACTCTTGGTTGGAATGGGACTCAGCTTCAATGAGCGGTAAGTTCTTGCAACGCCCAGAACGCGCAGATATTCCTGAAAATATCCGCGAAAATCTTATCGTCGAATTGTACTCTAAGTAGTAATTAAAACAAACAGAGCATAACTATGGCAATATTAGCATTTCAAAAACCTGAAAAGGTTATTATGCTCGAATCCACTTCGACTGTTGGACGTTTTGAATTTCGTCCTCTGGAGCCGGGATTTGGCATGACAATAGGTAACGCAATTCGTCGCGTGCTGTTGTCGTCACTCGAAGGATATGCAATCACTACGGTGAAAGTTGCAGGCGTAGATCATCAGTTCGCATCTATCCCAGGTGTGATGGAGGGTATGATCGAGATCATTCTTAACCTTAAGAAGATCCGTTTGATGCGCACCGTTGAGAATGTTGAAAGCGAAAAGGTGACAATTAATGTAGCCGGTCAAAGTGAACTTACTGCCGGATTCATCTCAAATTTCCTTACCAACTTCAAGGTGCTTAATCCGGATCTTGTGATCTGCCGCCTGGACAAGAGCGTTAAATTACAGATGGAATTGACCATCAATAAGGGACGTGGCTATGTGCCTGCCGACGAAAATCGTCCGGCTGATGCCGAATTTGGACTATTGCCAATCGACTCGATTCATACGCCCATCGTAAGAGTGAACTTCTCTCGTGAGGATTACCGCGTTGAACAAAAAACCGACTACGAAAAACTGTTGTTGGAAATCGTTACCGACGGTTCAATCCACCCGAAAGAGGCTCTGAAAGAGGCAGCTAAAATCTTGATCCAACACTTTATGTTGTTCTCGGACGAAAAGATTACGTTGAATCTTGAAGAAAACAACGCAGTCGAAGAATTCGATGAAGATGTACTGCATATGCGTCAGCTGCTGAAAACCAAATTGGTTGAGCAAGACCTCTCTGTCAGAGCACTCAACTGCCTTAAGGCTGCTGAAGTTGAAACAATTGGCGACTTGGTTCGCTTCCACCGCAATGACCTGTTGAAGTTCAGAAACTTCGGTAAGAAGTCGTTGTCGGAACTCGACGAACTGCTCACCAACTTGAACCTCCACTTCGGTATGGACGTTTCAATTTACAAACTCGACAAGGACTAAACATAATATCCTTGAAAATCAACTGAATGAACGATGAGACACAATAGAAAATTCAATCACTTGGGACGCAAAAGCGAGCACCGCAAAGCGTTATTGGCTAACCTCTCTTGCTCGTTGATTATGCACAAACGCATCTTCACGACTGTAGCTAAAGCCAAAGCCCTGAAAATGTATGTTGAACCGGTTATCACAAAATCAAAGGAAGACACTACACACTCACGTCGTATGGTGTTCAGCTACTTGAAGAGCAAAGAAGCTACTGCTGAATTGTTCCGCACAGTTGCTCCGCTGATTATGAACCGTCCGGGCGGTTACTGCCGTATCCTGAAGACAGGATTCCGCTTGGGTGACGGTGCAGATATGTGTATGATCGAGTTGGTTGACTTCAATGCAACCTACAACGAAGCTCCTGCTAAAACAGAAGCTAAGCCTAAGACTCGCCGTAGCCGTTCTAAAAAGGCTGCTGCTGAAACTGAAGCTGCTGCTGAATAACACATATTCAGAATCAAAAAAGGCTGAAATCGTAAGATTTCAGCCTTTTGTTTTAATATAGGTTGAGAAAACTATTCGGATTTGAATTTGCTCGAGTTTGTGTGTTCGACCTTTTTGCGAGCATATTCCTCTGTGATTTTCAGAGTCTTACGTTCCGTTGACGGCATTTCATACATTGCGTCCATCATAATTGCCTCGCAAATTGAGCGCAGTCCGCGTGCTCCGAGTTTGAATTCGATTGCCTTGTTTACTATGTAGTTCAGCGCCTTTTCCTCGAAGGTCAATTTTATAGCGTCCATCTCGAACAGCTTCTTGTATTGACGAATGATTGAGTTTTTAGGTTCGGTCAATATGTTGCGAAGAGCTTGTCTGTCAAGTGGTTGCAGGTATGTTAAAACCGGCAATCGGCCTACGAGTTCGGGGATAAGACCGAACGATTTCAGGTCCTGAGGCGAAACATACTGCAACATATTGTTACGGTCGATAGTTGCGTTGTTCTGCGCCTGACCGTAGCCGACCGCGCGCGTGTTGAGTCGCTGAGCAATCTTTTTCTCAATTCCGTCGAATGCTCCGCCGCAGATGAACAGAATATTGCGCGTATCAACCTGAATAAATTTTTGCTCGGGGTGTTTGCGACCACCTTGAGGCGGTACGTTTACGACCGTTCCCTCCAAAATCTTCAGCAGTGCTTGCTGCACACCCTCGCCCGAGACGTCTCGCGTAATCGACGGGTTATCTCCCTTTCTCGCAATTTTATCAATTTCGTCAATGAAGATGATGCCGCGTTCAGCCTCGGCCACATTGTAATCCGCAACCTGGAGCAGTCTCGACAATATGCCCTCGACATCTTCGCCGACATAGCCAGCTTCGGTCAGTACCGTAGCGTCTACGATGGTGAACGGTACGTTCAGACGTTTGGCTATTGTCTTGGCTAACAATGTTTTACCCGTACCTGTTTGTCCAACAAGAACGATGTTCGATTTGTCGAGTTCGATATCCTCCTTACCCTTTTCTTGCTCGTGCATCAACCTTTTGTAGTGGTTGTAAACTGCCACAGAGATATACCTTTTGGCGTCATCTTGACCGATGATATATTGGTCGAGGTACTCCTTTATCTCGTTGGGTTTGATGAGGTTATCCTTGTTAATTGGCTTTTTGCTGTGAGTTTTTGTCTCGAGTTCTTCGTTGAGAATATTGTGTCCGTGTTCGAGGCATTGGTCGCAAATAAACGACCCATCAATGCCCGAAAACAGCAGCGCAACTTTCGATCTCGGCAGTCCGCAAAACGAACAGCAGTCCTCGTGTTTGTGTCCTTTGTTGCTCATTATTAGAGTTTTATCTATTGCGTTTAATTAACACTTCGTCAATCAGTCCGTATGCTTTGGCCTCGGTAGCGCTCATCCAATGGTCGCGGTCGGCATCAGCCTCGATGCGTTCAATCGGAGCCTGCGAGTGGTTAGCTAAAATTTCATACAATTGATGTTTCAGTTTATTTATCTCGCGAGCAGTAATCTCGATGTCCGAAGCCTGACCCTGCACGCCGCCCATCGGTTGGTGAATCATAACGCGAGAGTGGGGCAGTGCCGAGCGCTTGCCTGCTGCTCCGGCAGCCAACAGAACCGCAGCCATAGATGCTGCCATACCTGTACAAATGGTTGATACATCAGGAGTTACAAGTTGCATTGTGTCATAGATTCCCAAGCCCGATGAAACTGAACCGCCCGGAGAGTTGATATAAATCTGAACATCTTTATCGGGGTCTGTCGATTCGAGGAACAGCAGTTGAGCCTGAATGATATTTGCTGCATCATCATAAATCGGGCAGCCGAGGAAAATAATTCTATCCATCATCAGTCTCGAGAATACGTCCATCGTAGCGATGTTGAGTTGTCTCTCTTCGATGATAGTTGGCGAGATGTACTCGGCGCAGATTGACTGATAGTTATGCAATTTCAGCGAACTGATTCCTTGATGCAGACGTGCATATTTTTCAAACTCATTCATAATTTTACGGTAGTTTAGTGAATAAAAATCCGCGAAAAGTCATTTTTGCAGACCTTTCGCGGAGTCAAATATACGAAATTTTTTATTTGTTTTCAAATAATTTGCCGAAATCCTCGATTGAGATTGCTGTATCTTTGATAGCTACTTTTTGGCTCAGCAGGCTGATGAGTTTGCTATCCAGGACTTTATCGTTGATTCTGCGATTTTCTTCCTTGTTAGCCAACATCTGTTTAGCATAGTCGGTCAGCATATCATCGCCCATACCAACCATTCCGTATTGAGCAAACTGTTGACGAGTGATGTCCAGAGCTTCGGCCATAACTTCCTCTTCTGTAACGTTGATTTCCAGCTCTTTAGCATAGTGTGCGCGAATCAAATCCCAACGCATCATATCCAGGAACTGCGGGAAATCTTTTTCGATTTGTTCCATTGTGTACTTGCCTTCGTTGATGTTGTACA
>JAZOQL010000057.1:0-3475 GCA_045656065.1 Rikenellaceae bacterium
GGCCTCCGACTTAGTGGCGTATGGCTCTGAAACTCATACCGTTCAGATTGTACTCGAAAATCATCTCGGCATCACGAATCAAGTATTGGCGCGGATACGGAGTCCACTCTCCGTTTATGTACCGAATGGTTCGCCAAGCACTGATGAGACATCGCGTGCTGGACACAAAGGCTCTGGCAGAGATTGATTTCAAGAGTCTGGGCATCTGCAACAGAGAGCGGACAATGATTCGCAACATCTTTGTAATCAACCAATACAAAGATTTTCAAGTGGCAGATGCCCAGACTTCACTCACGTCAGACACTCTGTACTTAGTGCCGCTCAAATGCAGCGACCAGACAATCAACCAGCTCGTATCCCAAATCAATGACCAGACAAATTGCGGAATAATTTTTGGCAACACCAACCGGTCGCACAAGAGATATGACCGATGCAAATCAATCGCCAAAAAGTTGAATTGCGTATCGCTTGCTCTGCACTGTATGTTCGCAATTTTCATCGACCGCGGACTGAAAAAACAGCACTACAGAATGAGAAACTAAGGCTCAAAAAACATAGCCTGACTACCATTTTTAGCCCGCAAAAAACCCAATAAAATCCATTTTTTGCAAAAAATATCAGATTTATTTGGTGGATTAGAGAATTTTTACTATCTTTAAGCACTCAATAAAAGAGTTTTTATCACATAGTATTAATTCAAAAACCTATCTGGTTATGGCAGTAATAATGACATTTAATGAATTGCGTCGCATCAAAGACAGCTTGCCTTCGGGAAGTATGCAACGCATCGCAGACGAATTGAATCTTAACGTTGAAACAGTTAGAAACTATTTCGGAGCAAGTAATTATAAAAGCGGAGAAGTAGCCGGAATCCATTTCGAAGAGGGTCCAGACGGTGGCGCAGTAACTATCGACGACGACACTATCCTGAACAAAGCTCAAGAGATTTTGGCTGAAAACGCCTAATTACTAAAAACAAGAAAAAGTAACCCGCCTGAAACAATCTAATCAGACGGGTTTTTTCATTTACACCATTTTTTCCGAAGAGAGGTGCGGGGTTACTTCAAAAAGACCATTATTGCTCCGTAACCATACTCGGCAAACGAGGCATCCTGGAATCTCAGTTTTTTGTATTTGGTTGTAAGTATTCTCTTGATTTCGTGTTTGAGTTTACCACTGCCCACGCCGTGAATGAATACCATTCTACCCGAACGTCCGCTCTTGAGAGCAAGGTCTAAAGCGAGCTCAAAACGACCAATCTGCCCCTGAAGAATCTCTCCCGGAGCCATTCCCTCAATCGAACTGAAAATCTCTTCTGCGTGCAGATCGACCACTTCAGGCTGGTCATTGCGACGCTGACGCTGCGTAGGTTTCACATCGCCCTTCTGTTTCAGTGCGCGAATAATCTCAACAGGGTCGAGGTGTTCGAGCATCGGGTCGGTCTTGTCACTTGCCAAATCTACGCACACACTCGGACGTCGGTATCCATCAATCTGAACATAACAACCACGACGAACAAATTTCACGGGCTGAGTCTGATATCTGAACATCACAGGTTCGTGCGGAATATAGACCGTCTCCTTATAAAGTATTGCATTAACCACGATGTTGATAGCCGAAGATAATTCTGCGCGGTCGATTTGCATAATTCTCACTCGGTTGAGAGGTTCAATTTCGCCGTGCGCCGACATCTTGACCGAACGATTGTCACTCTGCTCGGTAGCCAATGTGTAGTAAACTCGATAGCTGCTCGAGTTGTCAAGCCACAATACCACATCGGCCTCATTTTCGGGCAAATCACCTTGAGGCTCGAACACAAGTCTTAGCTTGTAGTCGGTCTGTTCCAAAGGCGACGGCTCAACTGCACGAGGCTCGTCCACCACCTCCTGTTGGGCAATTCGGCCATTCACAATCTGACGACGAATGTCCGACATATCCAACTGCTCGTCACCCTCTTCCGACGACTCATCTTCGTCGTCAAACTCAGGTTCGAGCGTAATGCGCCCATATCGAGGCACCTCACGTTTGGCTGCATTATGTTTAGGTTCGGCACTTCGCCCTGCTCCACGCGTACCACCGCCGGGTCGAGGCTGGTCATATCCTATACGCTCTTTGGCACGTTGCTCTTCGATGTTATCGACAGCAATCAAGTCTGAGAGCATTGCGGGTATCTCGAAATCATCTTCCGTAAGCACAACCGCAGTTGTACCATCAATCGACTTCACTATTCCGGAGAGTGTTTCGCTCAGGAATTTCACTCTGTCTCCAACTTTTATCATATTATCTCAATGTTTATATAGCGCAAAATTACTAATTTTGCGTCATATTTAATAATGTATATGGAACGAATTATCAACATTTCCGAATACGACTACCCATTGCCCGACCAGAGAATTGCGAAATTCCCGCTCGAACAACGCGATTCCTCAAAATTGCTACGATGCGATGAGCAGGGAAAGATTTGTACATTTAGATTTTCTGAGCTACCTACGCTGCTGCCCGAAGGCTCGGTTATGGTATTCAACAATACAAAGGTCATTCGCGCACGACTCATCTTCTTCAAGACTACGGGAGCACGAATCGAGATATTCTGCCTTGAACCACACGAACCTGCCGATTACGAACGGTCACTCGCTGCCGAAAAGAGCGTGACTTGGAAGTGCATTATCGGTAATCTGAAAAAGTGGAAAAACGAACCACTGACTATGAGATTCGCCATTGACGGTGCTGAGTATGAATTATCGGCTACACTTGAATCCTCGTCAGAGAAGGAGCACATCGTGAGGTTTGATTGGAATGCCCCCGTAACATTCGGACAACTGCTCGAACATTTAGGCAGAATACCCATTCCGCCATACCTCAACCGAGATAGCGCAGAGGTGGACAACACCCGCTACCAGACGGTCTACTGTCGCTGGGAGGGCTCGGTAGCAGCACCTACCGCCGGATTGCACTTCACGCCTGAGGTGCTCGAGGCGCTTTCAACAAGAGGCATCGCCCGACACGAGGTCACGCTGCACGTGGGAGCCGGCACATTTGTCCCGGTCAAGGTTGAAAACGCAGCCGAACACACAATGCACACCGAACATTTCGAGGTAGACCTGTCGACACTCGATGCGCTGATTTCGGCTCCGAAGAAGGTTGCCGTAGGAACAACCTCGGTGCGCACACTTGAATCGCTGCCCGTACTCGGCTACCGAATCCTGAGCAGCGGCGCTCCCCAATTTGAAACGCCCGTAGCTCAATGGGAAGCATACGACATTCCAGAACATCTTGAGGGTGCAGAGCTGCTCACCGCACTGCGCAACTATATGAGAAACAACAATATCGAAAGACTCGCAGCTGCAACACAAATTATGATTACCCCCGCAGGTTTCAAGTTCAGAGTCGTGGACATAATAGTGACAAATTTCCACCAGCCACACAGCACATTGCTGCTACTGATTGCCTCGTTCGTGGGAGCTCGCTGGCGTGA
>JAZOQL010000058.1:0-6513 GCA_045656065.1 Rikenellaceae bacterium
CGACTTTAATGCCTTCGGGGAATCCCGGAAAGTTTTCGATTTCGGTTGTTGTAGTCAGCTGGCCACCCGGTTCGATGCCTTGATAAACAACGGGATTCAGGTTTGCGCGAGCTGCGTAAATTGCTGCTGTGTAGCCGGCAGGGCCGCTACCGATGATTAAGCATTTGATATGTTCTGCTGCCATAATAGTTCTGTTATTAAATTTTGCGGTTACAAATTTATGTAAAATCATTCAGATTATCAATTATAAATCGAACTTTATTCAAAATTTTATAAACAAAAAAAGAGTCTGCAACTTAGGCAGACTCTCTTTTTCTTATGAAAAGTTCTTAGTCCAAATCTTCGCTATTGCGACGAGCGTTGTACGGTTTGAGGATACCACGTTTCGATGTACGAATGAAATTGAGGATTTCGTCGCGTTCCGGAGATTGCGGGATAGTTTGTTCAACTACGTCGCAAGCCTTCGAATAAATCATACCGCTTTGGAAGATGATGCGGTAAATATCTTGAATTTCAGCAATTTTCTCAGATGAGAAGCCTCTACGGCGCAAACCGATAAAGTTGATTCCGACAAACGAAATTGGCAAGTGGCCAGCTTTAACGAATGCAGGAATATCTTTGTTAATCAGCGAGCCGCCACCTGTCATTGCGTGAGCGCCGATTTTGCTGAATTGGTGAACAGCTGTCTGTCCTCCCAAGATTGCCCAATCGCCGACTTCAACTTCGCCAGCTAGCAATACTCCATTAACGAGAATGACGTGGTTTCCGACTACGCAATCGTGTGCTACGTGCGCGCAAGCCATTATCAAGCAGTCGCTACCTACGATTGTTGTACCTTTGGCTGCTGTTCCGCGGCTGATTGTTACGCATTCACGAATGACTGTTCGGTCGCCGATTACGGCTGTTGAGTATTCGCCTTTGAATTTAAGGTCTTGAGGTTCGCCTGCGATGACAGCGGTCGGGTGGATTTTGCAATCGCAACCGATACGAGCACCATTTCTGATTACGGCACCTGAACCAATCCAAGTTCCGGCTCCGATTTCAACGTCTGCATCTATGAAAGCGAAAGGTTCGATAGTTACATTTTCTCCGATTTTAGCTTGCGGATTGACGTATGCCAAATTGCTTATCATAATGTTGTATGTGTTTAAGATTGGGTTATTTTTTCTCTTTTGTAATTTGAGCCATAAGTTCGGCTTCCACTGCAAGTGCTCCACCTACGAATGCTTTTGCACCCATATGTACGATGCCGCGGCGGATAGGTTCGAGCAGCGCCAGTTCAAATTGGAGTGTATCTCCCGGCACTACCTGACGTTTGAACTTCACGCCGTCTATCTTCATAAAGAATGTCAAGTAGTTTTCAGGGTCGGGCACTGTGCTCAGAGCCAAGATGCCACCACACTGAGCCATAGCTTCGACAATCAGCACGCCCGGCATTACGGGGTGTGACGGGAAGTGGCCAACGAAGAACGGTTCGTTCATAGTTACGTTCTTGATACCCATAACGCTGTGGTCGTCAAGATACATAATCTTGTCTACCAACAAGAATGGTGGGCGGTGAGGCAACAGACTCTTGATTTTGTTCACGTCCATAACGGGCTCTGCAGCCGGGTCGTATTTGTGAGTCGGGCGGTTTGCAGCCTTGCGCAAAGCCTGACGAAGTTTCTTAGCTGTTTCGGTATTTGCGAAGTGGCCGGGACGAGTTGCTATAACGCGACCCTTGATTCTGCGACCAACCAATGCCAAGTCGCCTACGATATCCAGCAATTTGTGTCTTGCACACTCGTTGGGGAATCTCAGCTCCAGATTGTTCAGGAAACCGTTAGTTACCTTAACGTCAGTTTTGTTGAACACCTTTGAGATGCGAACAAGTTCTTCGTCTGAAACAGGTTTTTCAGCGATGACAATAGCGTTATCCAGATCGCCGCCTTTAATAAGGTTGAGTTGGAACAGTGGTTCGAGTTCGTGCAGGAATACGAATGTACGGCAAGCCGAAATCTCTTTCGAGAAGTCTGCTACGTCGTTCAACACTGCGTATTGGTTGCCGAGCACTCGCGAGTTGTAGTCGATATTGACATTTACGCTCAGTTTGTCATCGGGCAGAATTTCAACCTTCACACCTTTATCTTCGATTTCGAAGGTGTATTTCTGGTCGATTTCGAAATATTCAATCGGAGCATTTTGTTCAGTCAGCCCAATTTCGTTGAATTTTTCGGCATATTCCTTAGCCGAGCCGTCCATAATCGGAGTCTCAGGTGCATCAATTTCTACCAGCGCGTTATCAATTCCACAGCAGTACATTGCTGCCATAATGTGTTCGATAGTTGAAACTTTAACGCCGCCCTTTTCGATAGTTGTACCTCTTGATGTGTCGGTAACAAACTCTGCCAGAGCGTCAATTACCGGTTGTTCTGGAAGGTCTATACGTTGGAATTTAATGCCGTGATTCTCTGGCGCAGGACAGATTGTCATAGTTACGTTCAGTCCTGTGTGCAGTCCCTTACCTGTGAAAGAGACCTTTTCTTTTATCGTTTTTTGCATATCAGTCATAATCTCAATTCAGTAGATTTTTACCTTATTTTAAAAACATTTCGATGCAAAGTTACGATTTATTTTCAAAAGATTCCTACTTTTGCAAAAGATTTCTTACTTCTAATGGTATGATTAGGTTGCATTAGGGGCGAGAGTTTGTTTTGAACACTGTTTTTTATTGATTGATGAAACCATTTTTTGAGAATATAGTTATTGCGCTCAAGTATTTGTTTGGCAAAGAGTTGGACGAAACGTCGAATTCTGGTCAGTCGTCAGTGGGCAATCCCTCCGAAGAGTCTGTGTCCGATTCCGGGGAGTTGAAATTGCCATTTATGCCGAGCAATAAAAATTGGGGCGAGTGGGCTTATGACCACCGTATAGGGCTATTTTCCACGCTCTGTTTTGTGGTTGCGGGAGTGTTGATGGCCGAGTCGATTAAAATCAGGCTCGAGCTTGACAATCCCTTTATGGGTATGGAAATTGTGATGCCCGAAGAGCCTGTCGAAGAGAAAAAGGAGAAGGAGATTGACCCGCTCAAGGGCGAGTATGCAGATATGAGCGACGTGAAAAATGTCAAGGTCAATCGTGATATGGAGCTTAATTCGGCACTGAAGGACTCAAAGGGCAGCGATGCAAAAGAGATATACGATCAGGCGCGCGAGCTCGAAGAGAAGATGAAATCGTCGCGAGCTGCCTATGAAGCGGGACTCCGCGAGTTGGAAGAACACAAGAAAAAACTTTCGGACAAGGATTCAGACTCAAAAAAGGAGCAGGGCGAACAGATGTCCGATTATAAGGGTAATGTTACGGTTAGTTACTCGTTGGAGGGGCGTAAGGCGATGTATCTTCACGTTCCGGCCTACACTTGTCGTAACGGAGGTAAGGTTGAGATTGCCATCACGGTGAACAGGCGTGGCGAGGTCATTGCTGCCACCGTAGCGCGTGGTTCCTCATCTGATGAGTCGTTGCGCGAGGCGGCGCTCGATGCAGCCCGCAGGTCGAGGTTTGACGTGTCGCAGAATGCGCCAGAAAAGCAGACAGGAAAAATTTATTATACATTTATACCACAATAGACAGTACAATGAAAAAGAGAATATTGATTGAAAACGTTACTGTAGTTCCGATGACTTCGGCTGCGGAACCATACTATAATGCCTCGGTCGGTGTTGAGGATAACAAGATTGTTTTGATTTGCAGGTCGGGTGATTTGGCTCAGAGATTCAAAACCGAGCCAGATGTCGAAGTGACCGTAATTGATGGTTGCGGACGAGTCTTGATGCCGGGGCTGATAAATATACATACACACGCTTCGATGACTCTGCTCAGGGGTTATGCCGATGATTATGAGTTGATGGATTGGCTGAATAACTACATCTGGCCGTTCGAGGCTAAGTTGCAGGCTGAGGATTACCGTTCGGGAGCAAGACTCGCAGTTGCCGAGATGTTGACCGGGGGTACAACTACAATGTTGGATATGTACTTCAATGAGGATTTGATTGCTCAGGAGGTAGTTGCCGGAGGTATGCGTGCTTGGGTGGGTACATCGTTTTTGCGTTCGCCGCACGAAAAGTATTGCGAAGAGCTGGACAGAGTAGGCGAGTTGTTAGCTCAGTCGGAATATTCGACCGTAAAATCTATTGTAGCTCCGCACGCGCCATATACGGTGAGCGACGAGAATCTGAAGTGGACTCACGCCGAGGCTGCTCGTCGTGGATTGTTGTATCATATCCATCTGGCCGAAACGCTCGATGAACAGAAGATTATTGCAGATAAGTGTGGATTGTCGCCTGTGGAGTATTGCCACAAGTTGGGCATTTTGGATAGGAATACGATTGCAGCGCACTGCGTACACCTGAGTCAGAGGGATATGGACATTATGGCAGAGTGTGGTGTGAGTGTTGCGCATAATCCGCAGAGCAATATGAAGTTGGCAAGTGGCATTTCGCCTGTGGCGCAGATGCTCAAGACGGGAATTAACGTAGGGCTGGGTACTGACGGCGCGTCATCAAATAACGACCTCGATATGTGGGAAGAGATGCGCACTGCATCGTTGTTGGCTAAGGTTTCGACGGGCGACCCGTGTGCATTGCCTGCGTATGAGGCGCTGAAGATGGCTACGGTAAATGGCGCCGTTGCGCTCGGTATGAAGGGTCAACTCGGTCAGATTGCCGAGGGAATGATTGCCGACCTGATTTTAGTCAATGTCAATAAGGCGCATACACAACCGATGCACAACCTGATTTCTACGTTGGTCTACGCTACAAAGAGCAGCGATGTGGAGTGTGTAATCGTAGATGGCAAGATTGTGCTCGATGAGGGACGACTCACACGTCTGAATCTCGATGAGGTAGTGGCTGATGCGAGACGCTCTGTTGATGCAATTGTCGAGAGAATGAATGCCGACAAAAAGTGTTAATGTGCAGTCGAACTAAAGTGTAAAAAAAATAGTACCTTTGCAGCCGCAATGAACAATACGATTGAACAAATATTGGGTCTGCTCAGATATAATCCCGACCAGCCGCTGATTTTTACGGACGGATTTTTTCTGTTTCTGTTTCTGGGATTTCTGTTGATTTACAACCTGTTGAAGAAACAGGACGTAGCCCGTATATTCTTTGTTATACTCTTCTCGCTCTATTTCTATTACAAGACAAGCGGGTTGTTCGTGTTGTTACTTATCGGAGTCGCTGTCTCAGACTTCGTAATTGCAATGTTTATAAACGACGCCAAGTCTCAGCGTAACAAGAAGTTGCTGCTGACACTGAGTTGTTGTATAAATCTGGGATTGCTGTGCTATTTCAAGTACACAAATTTTTTCGGAATGATGATTGCCAGCCTGACGGGTGGCCATTTCGAAATACGAAATATCTTTCTGCCAATCGGTATATCGTTCTACATATTTCAGTCAATGAGCTATGTGATAGATATTTATCGTGGCAAACTTAAACCGCTGCAACTCTTTGTCGATTATCTGTTCTATGTGTCGTTTTTCCCACAGCTCGTGGCAGGACCCATTGTGCGAGCAAGAGATTTTATGCCTCAGATTGTGAAAAAACCTGTGGTTACGTATGAAATGTTCGGCGAGGGAGTGTTTCTCATTATTGCCGGTCTGTTCAAAAAGGCAGTGATTTCGGACTATATAAGTCTGAACTTCGTAGACCGAGTGTTTGAGAATCCGCTGCTTTATAGTGGATTCGAGAACCTGATGGGGATTTGGGGCTATGCGTTGCAGATTTATTGCGACTTCTCGGGCTATTCGGATATGGCAATCGGTTTGGCACTGCTGTTGGGCTTTAGATTCAACCGCAACTTCGACTCGCCATACCAGAGTGCGACAATCACCGAATTCTGGCGCAGATGGCACATTTCGCTCTCGTCGTGGTTGAAGGATTATTTGTACATATCGCTGGGGGGCAATCGCAAAGGAAACCTGAGAACATACGTCAATTTGATGATTACGATGCTCTTGGGCGGATTGTGGCACGGAGCATCGTGGCAGTTTGTTCTGTGGGGAGCATTGCACGGTGTGGCGCTCTGTCTGCACAAGCTGGCGATGACGATATTCCCCTCAATGAAACCATTCGGTGATGAGATGACTCCCTGGCGCAGAGTTTTAGGTGTATTCTTGACATTCAATTTTGTGTGTCTCTGCTGGGTGTTTTTCCGAGCCGAGTCGATAGACAAGGCGTGGTTTATGTTGCAGCGGGTGTTCACCGATTTCCAATGGGAGGTGATTCCCCAATTTATCGAGGGTTATAAGTGGGTATTTTTGATGATACTTTTTGGTTACGGACTGCACGCTATTCCCGACGCGTTGCAGCAGAAGACTATCAATATGACAATCAAAAGCCCGATGTTGTATAAGGTGGCTATTACAGTTGCGGTTATATGGGTGATTATGCAGTTGAAATCCTCTGAAATACAACCATTTATTTATTTTCAATTCTAAAATAATATGTCTGTCAGAATAGATAAGTGGCT
>JAZOQL010000059.1:0-5870 GCA_045656065.1 Rikenellaceae bacterium
GCACCTTTTTCAAATTTGCTACGTTCAGACGGCTGTTGTATGGGAATGAATACTGCGGTATGATTTTATCGTGGCTGTCGTAGTCATCGGTCATAACCTCACGAGTAACAAGAGACTGCAAATAGTCCTCCTCAACCGTAATCAATTTGCGCTCCATTGAGAGTTGTTCAATCTTAATACTTTCGAGGAAGTAGAACTGCGAACAGTTCTTGATGTCGCTTTTCACATCATCGACACTACGGCGAGGAAGCATCAAGCGACCGCTTGGGTAAGACAACGTGCTTGGGTTGTATGTAAAGGCATACAATTTACTGAATTTGTTATACTGATAACGCAAAGGATAAGTACTTGTGCTTGCCGCTTGATTGGTATGCTTACAGATACAGTAGCAATCACTGTTATCTACCTGTTTGAAGCCTGTACATTCTCCGTTTTGGTCGTAGGTGTATATTGGCTTGGATATGAATATATCTACCGAGCGTACAATGTCTTTCCAATTTTGAATGTTAGTTAAAGAATACTGACTGACTGCCGCAAAATCGACCTTATGCAACATTCCTACAACTTGCAATTTGGCATTTGTGTACGAGCCTTTACCTGTGATATGCGTCCAAAAGACCTGCGGAGCGAGGTCGGAAGAAGCAATCATCAATATAGGAGCAGAATGCTTGGTCAATGAGCCGTCATACAAGCGATATGCATAACGAAGCAGGAAAGGATATATGAATTTACCCTTGTTGGTAGAATTGTCTGCAATGAATTTGTTTACCTTGGCCAACACTTGGCTTGTAACCGTTGTTTTGTTCGCATCGGTAAATTCATTCCATATACTGCCCTCACTGATGCTGTTGAAAGAAATCTCAAATTCGTCTGTCCTCACCATTTCTCCCTGCAAGCCAAAAGACAATGGACACTCTGGTATCTCTGTACCCAAATACAAATATCCCTCAGAAGTTCCTTTCCATAGGAAATAGTGCATACCGTCAGAAGCAAGAACGATAAGTGTATTGCCGACTGACGTTACTTGATAGATAGTCGTTGTAAACGTGCGCAATGATGCAGGTGTGCTTGTTTCCTTTCCGTCCCACCATTGCATCGAGCCGTTTGTTTTGAGAATGATGTAATGCTTAAAATTGGCTGTTTCGTGTATATACTTGACACTCTCTCCGCTTTCGAGTTGCAGAACTAATGACGGTGGCAGTACAGGTTTCATTGTTCCGTCCTCCTGTATCAACCCCATTGTGGTAGCCAAATCGCCATCGGCACATTCATAGTCCGAGGGGTTGGCTGAATATCCATTGTATTTAATCTCCTTAATCATAATATATACTTAATGATGATTGGTAATGCTGTTCCGTAGTGCTGTAACTCGACAGGAGTACCGCAGCACAAACGCACCTTGTCGCCACCTCCACAGCGAGACATAATGTAGCGGCAGAGCGTGATTGATGAGGCTACGCAATGGTGTCCGTTCTTGTTGGAGCGGAATACCATTCCCTCGTGTTTGCCGACAACAGGCGCACGATGCTTGACGTACAAATAGGTTTCGCCTGTCCCCTCCATTATATCAACAACATCGCCGTGTGCCAAGCCAAGCGACTTTGACACACGAGCGGATATGTTGATACGTCCTCCACGATGAAAGGTTATATCAGCCTTTCGTGTATTTCCTAATATGCTTTGCATCGGGTCGGTCGAATTGATAATATAACTTACCTTGTGTTGTCCGGCAGACAGAGACTGACAATTTGACACGCTGTGTGGCATTCAGTCCGTAGTTATAGAGGATATGACCGACAGACGGACAGAGTGTTTCAAATCCGATGCAGCGGTATTTGTCGTTATACTGAATATCGCACATCTGTGTTGGCTGCTCTATACCGGGATTGGTCATAAATCCATAACTATGTTCTACCTTGAACACGAATACACGAGCCTCATCGCCCTCGTTGGCGTTGTCCTTGATGTGGTTGAACAACGCCTTTGAGAGTGTAACAGAGTTATCGGCAGGGTCGGCAATGACGTAGAACCGAAGCGACTGCCACCATTTTTTTACTTTCTTGAATATCATAGTCCAAAAATAACGTAAGGTTGTGTTCTGTATGGTTTAACTTCTTACCGTTGCATCAAGAAATATTTTGCGAGAGCGGAACGATACCGTTTCAACGAAGCGGAACGACATTGTTGTTTCAATCTCCATACGGTGTTTCTCGGCAGCTTCACGAGTGGCGAAGATGTACGAGCAAATTTCCTGTTTGGCTACGCCTTTGGTGGCGATGATGTTGGCGTAATACTTACGTCCGAGAAGAAATGCAATGATTTCTGTCAATACTGTTGAGTGCATAATAATGTTATTTAATCGTTAAACAAATTGGTCTGTTTGGGAGGTTGAGGTGTGCCGATGATTTTATTCACACGCTCAATCTCATTATCAATTTCGGTTTCAAGAGCCTTGCTGTTACGCAGGGCGGTTTGGTTGCGAGTTTTGAAATACTCCTTTTGAGCCTTACGCATAAGGGCAACCTTTTGGAAGAATGTTTTTGCGTCCATATCAAGCAGCGTTCTTAAAGTGTTCTTTGAGTTTGGCGCATAGAGCCTCACACCAACGGCGAGCGATTGTAACCTCTACGGCATTGCCGATGTACTTCTTCTGCTCAGCCTGTGTACCTACCAATACATAGTCATCGGGAAAGCCCATAATCTTTTTGAGTTCGGGAACTTTGAGCATACGCATTGTAATTTCCACAATGCCATACAGAGCCATAAACTCCTAAATCTTTACCATCATAGGAGTGTCGGTATCGTAGATGCAGTATTTGTAGCCCTCCTCGGTAGGAACAATAAAGTCGGGTAACTCGTTGCTCTGTGTTGAGGCTTCCACGAGGTAAGGCGGCATCTTATCCATTCGGGCAATGAGCGTGAAGCAAGGCTTATCTATGGAGCTGCCTTTTGAATTGTATTGAGGGTTGAGAAGAAACCTCTTGACGGTTACCAAAGAAATCTTATCCTTTGTTGTCAATGTTGGAGCAGGCTGTTCGCAAGAACGATTAGAGCCATTGCCATAGTGGACCGAAATAAATGCGTGGTGGTCTTTGCAGGTGATTGCTCCGGCAGGTGCTTCGACCGATACATTTTTGCTCATTGGGTCGCCGCTGAACTGCTTGGACAGGAACTGCACCTTTGCCAAACCGAGGCGGTTTTGCGTGGCGACAGTTGGGCAAGGCTCATCAATGGACGGAGGTATGTGTTTGCCTGTTCGCTTATTGACTGAATTGTATTTGACAATAAAGGCTTCTTTGCCCTCAGCAACAAACTTTATCAGCCCTGCATAGATACGCTCCAATGTAGCCTCAACAAGTGGCTTTTTTCGTCCGAAGATACTATCGCCCTCATCATCGAAGTCCAGGCACTCACGCACAGGTCGCCATTTCTCCAAAGAGCCGAACAAAGATGTAGAACCCTCTTTGCTGTGTGTGGCTTCGGGGAACGTTATAGGCAAGCCTTTCTTGGCAAAGATACCGAAGAAGCGTTTGCGTGAGGTGTACGCACCGTAATCGGCTGCATTGAGTATGCGGAAATCAAAGTTGTAGCCGTACTTCTTGACGTTACGCACCCAACGTGTGTAACTCTTTCCCTTATCCATTGATACAGGCTTTCCGTTTTCGTCCACATCGCCCCACGACATAAATTCTTCTACGTTCTCAATCTGAATGTAGTCGGGGTTGATTGCTTCGATGTAACGGAACAGGTGTTCAGCGAGTGTGCGGCTATCTGCATCACGAGGCATACCGCCTTTTGCCTTGCTGAAATTGGTACACTCCAACGATGCCCACAGCACTACCAACGCATCGGGGTACTGAAGGCGGCAGGTTTGCAGATGCGTGAGCAATGGCGAGAGTTCCAATGTTCGTATATCCTCGGTGAAGTGCATTGCCTCTGGGTGATTGGCTGCGTGTGAGGCAATGGCGTTCTTGTCGTGATTGACACAGGCTACAACCTGCGCACACTGTTTGTCATCGAGACGTGCGGAGTTTACGCCGGAGGAAGTTCCCCCGGCTCCGCAAAAGAGGTCTATGTATAGTAGTTTCATAACTCGGGATATGTTGCTAATTGATAATCTTCTTTTTCCTTATCTGTTAGGCTATTGTAGCAATCTTCGCATAATACAGGGTATCCGTGTTCTTCCTCGAAATATACTCCGCATAATTGGCAACAAAAGCCGTCTATCATATCTTGTGCGATGCTCATATCAGTATCTTAAATCAGTGAAATGAATTATACCTCCCTTGAATACTTTATCCTCCTTTGGGTCTTTGCCGAAAAACCACTCCTTGAAATCCTGCACAGAAAGTCCGTCATTCTTGGCAAGGGTGTAGCAATCTGCATCGAGCCATTCACGACCGTCAATCTTTGCTGTTATGGTGTCGTTGTCGGCGTGGTAGTAGAGTTCCACAGGCTGAACGCCGATTGGGTTGTGTCGCTGTGCTATCTCCACCTGTGGCGAGTTGTAAGGTCTGCCGGACCACTGACGTATGGAGAGGTAGAATTTGCCTCGTTCCATTTTCTCGGCATTGACATTCCACAGGTCGTAGTTACTGCGGATTGTGTGCTTCTTCTCTCCCGAAGCGAGTTTGTTTGCAAAGCCTGTCGGCTCACCTCGGCGGCTGTGTGTTACCGGGAACACACGCGATAGGGTTATGATGATTTTCTTTTTCATAATCAGAAGTAATATCTTTTGTTATAGCATCGGCGAGCACGTGTAGTTCCTTGCGCACCAAGTTTCCAAATCCTATATGCTTTTTTCAATACATTACAGGCTTTTATATATTGCGCTCTGCTGTATGGGGCTGTTGATGGGCGAATTGTAACACTCCAAGTATTTCCACATTGCTTTATGTGGTAGAAAGCAAAACTTTCAAAACTCGCCATCATCGACCTATACACACGGCGGTATATCTTTTTTGCGATACGTTTCTTCATAATCAGTCTATATCTAAATAATATGTTCCTGTTTTAGCCACGAGTGTACATTCTTCGGGCTTGTAATCGTCTAACTCGCTTTCGGGATAACACACTCCGTCAAAATCATCATTGTAGTACATATTTTCATTTGTTCTATCCAAAGTAATTTCGCTTTTGAGTGATATTTCTTCGCCCCAAGCACGAACAGGTTCCTGTTGTTCCTGCTCATTCATCTGTTCTATTTTCTCTTTGAGCATAGCCCAAGTAAGTGATTTCATAACCGTTCTGAATTTATTGATAATACTTTTTGTATGCCTCTTGCCACGATGGGCAGTTAGCAAATGTTATTGGCTCATTATCGTGGACGTACTTTGCATTGAGCCGTTGGCAAAGTTCCGTTGCTTCCTTTTGGGATGCACAGGTTATTGGTTGGTGGAGTTGGTGCGTTCCGCTTATGGTACTGACGACAACATCACCGAAGAAGCGGTACAACTCAACACCTTTCGTAACGATGTAGCGGTTGAGCGGATGTCCCCAATACGTTAGACGTGTATCGAAGATGATGTAGATGCTATCCGGGTGTTCTTCTCGCCACTTTCGGAACGCTTGATACATCTTGGTTAGAATTTCATCGGTCATCATCATTTACATCTTTGCATTGATAATACCTTCCATCTATTACAGCCTGTTCGTGCTTTTGCAATGCTCTGATAAATTCGGCGGCAGCACGCTTTACTTCGTGTGGGAAATTACCTCCGCTCGTACTAATCCTTACGCTATGAGTTCCTGTGCAAAATCCATCAAGGTTACGGGACTGAACTGTTATGTACATATCCCCATTGCCACCCCAACAACCACTAATTGTGTTTCTATTTAGGTCGCAATCATCGGTCATATATCCAATCATT
>JAZOQL010000060.1:0-4015 GCA_045656065.1 Rikenellaceae bacterium
GTGTTTAAGGTGACTGCTGCGACAGTGGCCGATGCCGATGAACTCGAACTCGAACTCATTGACTGTGGCGCAGATGAAGTCTTCGCAGAAGAGGACTCAATCATCATCTACGGTACATTCGAATCTTACCACAAGATTCAAAGCTATCTGGACGAACACTCAATCGAAATCGTGAGCGGTGAATTCGTTAGAATCCCAGTCGACACTAAAGAGGTGACTGAAGAACAACGCGAAACTCTCAACAAGATGATTGAACGTTTCGAGGAAGATGATGACGTGACAAACGTCTACACCAATATGAAGGAGGAAGAAGAGGAATAATAAATAGTAATGGGCAATGGCAGGCGAAAAATCAAATAAAAGCGGATTGTGGAATCTTATTATTCGGAACGTTGTCTTGGCAGTATGTTTCTGTATTGTCGGACTGTTTCTGCTCAAAATTTCGCTTAATTTCGCCACTCGTCACGGAGAAGTATACACTGTGCCCGACTTTTCGGCAATGAGCATTGAAGAGGCTCAACAGGCAGCACTACACGCAAAGTTAAGACTCGAGATTTTCGACTCGCTGTATGTGGTCGGAATGCCCGGGGGCGTAGTGCTCGACCAGCTGCCAAAGGCCGGAGCGCGTGTCAAATCCGAACGTCGTGTATTGCTGACTATTAACTCTCACAAACAACGTAAGACAAGAATACCCTATGTTGCGGGGTACTCGTTGCGTCAGGCAAAGAATATTTTGATGACTGCCGGATTTGAAATCGAGCGTCTTGAATACGTTGAAGATATGGCTATGAACAATGTGTTGGCTCAGTATTACAAGAGTCAGCAGATTGTTCAAGATAGCCAATTGGAAGCCGAAATAGGCTCAGGCATAATATTGCAGGTGGGATTCAATCCCGAACTACAGACTAAACCTGCTGTGCCTAAGGTTGTTGGCCGCACGCTGAAAGAGGCAAAGAGTTTGCTCTGGGAGGCAGGTTACAATGTGGGCGATATTATGCGAGATGTGGATATTACGGCTGCAAACCAAAACGATTGTAAAGTATACAAACAAGAGCCTAATCAAGCTGAAGAGTTGGCTTGGGGTGATAAAGTTACTCTGTATATAACTACGGATAACGAAAAGGTCGGTAGAGGAGTTGCTGAAAGTGACAGAATACTTAAAGAACGTCTGGCCGAAAAACTTGCTGCCGACTCACTTGCTAAGGCCGAAAAACTTGCTGAGTCAGATGCGGAAAACCTTTGACCAAGATGACTTCGCTTTAGAGGAAAATGAATCCTCTGAAGAGATGTTCGAACACTTTTCGGTAACTGTCGATAAGGGGCAGTCTCTTGAGAGAATAGAT
This sequence comes from Rikenellaceae bacterium, assembly GCA_045656065.1. GTDB lineage: Bacteria > Bacteroidota > Bacteroidia > Bacteroidales > Rikenellaceae > CAJGBR01. Next base: position 1,344 of record JAZOQL010000060.1, read on the forward strand.
AAATATCTGACTCGCAAACTCGAGGCTACATCAAGAAATCGAGTTCAAACCGCAGCAGATGCAGGTTGTGTGCGCGTGAATGGCGTAGCTGTAAAGTCGAGCTACAAGGTTAAACCCTTAGACCAGATTGCCATTGTGATGCCCTATCCACACGTGCAACTCGAAATTATCCCCGAAAATATTCCGCTCAATATCCTTTATGAAGATGATGATGTCATTGTCGTGAACAAAGAGGCGGGTATGGTTGTGCATCCCGGTCACGGAAATTATCGCGGAACTTTGGTCAATGCCCTGACCTACCACCTCAAGGATTATCCTCTGTTTCAGCAGGACGATATGCGAGCAGGACTCGTGCACCGCATAGATAAAAATACTTCGGGTATTCTGGTTGTAGCAAAAAACGAACACGCACACGTACATCTGGCTAAACAATTCTTTGACCATTCGATAGACCGACTCTACAAGGCATTGGTCTGGGGAAATATGCCCGAAGATACGGGGCGAATCGAGGGTAATATTGGCCGCAGCATTCGCGACAGACTGAAGATGGCAGTATTCCCCGATGGAGATGCTGGCAAACACGCTGTTACTCATTGGCGTGTGCTTGAGAGATTGGGATATGTCAATCTGATTGAGTGTAAATTGGAAACAGGGCGTACTCACCAGATTCGTGTGCATATGGAACACATCGGACACCCACTGTTCAATGACGAGCGCTACGGCGGCGACCGAATACTGAAGGGAACTACCTTTAGTAAATATAAGCAATTTGTTGAAAATTGTTTCGAACAACTGCCGCGACACTCACTTCACGCAGCAAGTCTGGGCTTCATTCACCCGACTACGAAAAAGTATGTGCATTTCGAGTCGGATATGCCCGATGATATGAAAAATGTAATTGGTCGCTGGCGCGATTATATTGCATCACGAAACGTTCAAGATGATGATTAATAAACTGTTAGATATAGCTGCAAAGGGCGGTAGACTTACGTCAGAACAGCTCAAAGAGTTGTATTATAATGCACCACTCGCAGCATTGGGCGCAGCTGCAGATGCTGCCAAACGACTGCACAGCGGCGACCGCGTGTTCTATAATCGCAATTTTCACCTCGAACCGACAAATATTTGTCGATACAGATGCCACTTCTGCTCGTATCGCAGAGACTCAGGCGACCCTGAAGCGTGGGATTACACTATAGATCAGATGGTTGAGCAAGTTAAGGTTCGAGCAAAATCGGGTGCTACGGAGGTGCATATTGTCGGCGGAGTTCACCCTGAACATTCACTCGATTTCTATCTGGAACTGATTGAAAAAATTCATCAAATAATGCCGAATGCTGCCATTAAAGCATTCACCGCCATAGAGTTAGCATATATGATTAAGAGCTCGGGGCTGGATATTGAGTCTGGCTTGAGAAAACTGATTGATGCGGGTATGATGGCAATCCCCGGAGGCGGTGCCGAAATATTCAATGACGAAATTCGTCAGAAAATCTGCGGCGAAAAGGGTAGTGCTGAGGAGTGGCTCGATGTACATAGAACTGCGCACAAACTCGGACTCAAGACAAATGCTACGATTCTATACGGACATATTGAAAGTATTGATGACAGAATAGACCATTTGTTGAAACTCAGAGAGTTGCAAGATGAAACAGGTGGTTTTTCGGCGTTTATTCCGCTGAAGTACCGCAGCCGCCACAATTCGATGGCAGAAATCGGCGAAGTGTCGATTGTTGAAGATATGAAGATGATGGCGCTCAGTCGATTAGCATTGGATAATTTCCCGCACATAAAGGCCTATTGGCCGATGTTTGGCAAGACTACGGCCGAGATTGCGCTGGGGTTCGGAGCCGACGACGTGGACGGAACTATCGACGATTCGACAAAAATATACTCGATGGCCGGAGCCGAAGACCAAAAGCCGGTGATAACTATTGCTGAGATTGAACAAATGGCTGCTGCTCACGGATATAAGGCCGTAGAACGAGATACATTTTACAACGAATTGACAAGATAGTTTTTGGTTATGAACAATTATCAACATTGCATTGACATTTTGTTCATAACTTTGTTGATAACTTTACATAACAAGATATGGAGTACAGATATAAATTCAAGATGAATAAACGCTCGCAGCGCCAAACTGCAACGTGGATTTTTACATTCGCGCTGCTGATTGCGGGTTTGTACGTCTTCAACGATGGCAGCTTTTATGTGTCAGTGTGGTTTATGTCGCTGGCTATCTGTTTGTTAGTTTTGTTTCTGATGTCAATCCCCAAATCACTGAAGGTTGATGAGCAATTTATTGATATTCACTGCGTTGTAGAGCTGACTCGAATCCCGATTTCCAATATCGTGGAGATACGCCCGATTGACAATAAACAACTGAAATGGACATTGCCATTGGCTGGAAGTTTTGGATTTGGTGGCTATTTTGGCTACTATTTCAATCTGAAAAATGGCAGTATCTTTAAGATGTATGCTCGGCAATGGGGTGATTTTGTGATGATTACAGATGTCTACGAAGATGTCTATGTGATTAATTGCAAGGACTCGGAAAACCTAATCAATTTTGTGGAAATGGTTCAGAGTCTGCCGAAGGATAAAATCGAAGAATAAAAAAACAGCCCGCTGAAGTCAGCGGGCGTTTTTGTCTGTAAAAAGAAGTCGGA
>JAZOQL010000061.1:0-4037 GCA_045656065.1 Rikenellaceae bacterium
GGCTGAGATTATACACATTGCACCAGTACAGATAATGCTGACGCTGGAAGTTTGGAGTCGACATCAAGGTACGCAGAGTACCACTATTTGAGACGAGAGAAATCAAAAAATAGTGGTATGAACTCTGAAAATTTAATACAACATCATTTAATTGTTGGTTCCGAATCATCTGTCGGAGCTGAAATACACGCAAACATAGCATTGTCTCTTACTTGTGAACGGTGTGGCTCTATGGCTATATCGGTCATAGCTGTGCATAATATCCACTCAACTTGTTGAGGTTGAGGTCTTGTAAATCATTGTTTAAAAAAAATTTTAATGTTGAGTGATGAAAACTGATAATTACAGATTGCAGTTTATAACCCACCACACAGATAGCTATTCATATATCGATTCGGCGCAGGTGGCATTAGACGGAGGTTGTCGATGGATACAACTTCGAATGAAGAGTTGCGATGAATTGTTGTTGGAGAGGAGTGCCCTCAAAGTGCAGCAGATGTGCAGAGAGTATGGCGCAACTTTTATTGTTGATGATAATGTTGCGCTGGCAAAGAGGATATGTGCAGATGGAGTGCATCTGGGCAAGAACGATATGCCTGTTGCCGAGGCTCGCAAAATTCTCGGAGACCGATTTATTATTGGAGCTACGGTCAACACGTTTGATGATGTTCTTTACCATCTGCGGGGAGCTGCTCCCGACTATTTTGGCTGTGGACCATTTCGTTTCACCTCGACAAAGCAGAATCTCGCCCCGACGCTCGGTTTTGAGGGCTACGGGAGTATAATCCGAAAGATGCGGGATAACAATATCCATATCCCACTTGTGGCAATCGGCGGAATTGGCAAAGAGGATATTCCTGAATTATTGGAGCGTGGCGTAAATGGCATAGCCCTGAGTGGTTCGGTTCTCGCGGCGGAAAATCCTGTCTGTGAGATGAGAGCGATAGTGAATTTAATTTTTAAATAACCTCATAAATTAATGTTAGTCTTATGATTGAAAAAAACGTATCACACGGTATTATCAGTACCTATTTCAACAAGTTGGAAAGAAACTTGGATTTAGATGTAGCCATTGTTGGTGGCGGACCTTCGGGCATTGTTGCGGCATATTATCTTGCGAAGGCGGGCTTGAAGGTTGCTCAGTTTGACAGAAAACTCTCACCCGGCGGCGGTATGTGGGGCGGAGCAATGATGTTTAATCAGATTGTCGTACAAGAGGAGGCGCTGCACATTATCAAGGAGTTTGATATCAACTACGAACAGTATGACAACAATCTCTATGTGATGGATTCGGTCGAGAGTACATCGGCGTTGCTCTATAAGGCTGTTCACGCTGGAGCTACGATTTTTAACTGCTACTCGGTAGAAGATGTCATTTTTAAAAATAATGCAGTAAGTGGTGTCGTTGTCAATTGGACTCCGGTGTTGAGAGAGGGTATGCACGTCGACCCGCTCAACATTATGGCCAAGTGTGTTATTGACGGTACGGGTCACGACAGCGAGATGTGTTGTACCGTAGCTCGCAAAAACGGGATTCGTCTGGCCACTGATACGGGCGACGTTATAGGCGAACGTTCGTTAGACGTTGTGGCCGGCGAACAAGAGGTCGTGAACGGCACAAAAGAGATCTATCCCGGACTGTATGTTTGCGGTATGGCAGCATCGGCCGTTAGCGGAACTCCTCGTATGGGGCCAATCTTCGGAGGTATGCTCCTTTCGGGCAAGAAGGTGGCAGACCTTATAATCGAAAAGTTGAAGTGATGAAAATCATTGCGCTAACAACTCCGAAAATAACAGATGAAGATACCTCTATCATCAGGGCGCTGTTTGATAGAGGTATTGATATTGTTCATCTGAGAAAACCCGATTCGGGGATAGACGAGTGTCGTAAATTATTGTCAGCACTGAATGCTGAACAAAGGTCGAAAATCGTTGTTCACGACTACCCTGAACTCTATTCGGAGTTCTCGCTGCGGGGTATCCATATCAACCGCAATGTCTGCTCACTGCCTGATGGCTATTGCGGATTCAAGAGTCGGTCGTGTCACACTTTCGAGGAGGTCGTGAGGTATAAGAGCGATTATGACTACCTGTTTCTCAGTCCCATTTTTGACAGCATTTCCAAGAGTGGATACAGGTCTGCATTTAGCAATGTTGAGTTACAAGAGGCTTCGGATATGGGGATAATAGATGAAAAGGTAATCGCCTTAGGAGGGGTGACATTGGCTAAGATTGCATATCTTAAAAAATTGAAATTTGGCGGAGTGGCAATGGTCGGTGGAATATATGATATGGAAACGCTGACTAATCTGAAAGACATTACCATATTCAAGTAGGGTGTGTGGAATGAGAATTGCGACTCGGCAGCAGTATGGGAGATCAGAGTTATGAATGGAAATTTTTTCAGCCTGCAACAGATTGCCACTGCATTTATGGTGCTTTTTGCAGTCATTGACATTACGGGTTCGATACCTGTGATAATAAATTTGAAGAGTTCGGGTCGGTCGGTTGATTCGCTACGGGCAGCGCTGCTGTCTTTAGCCGTTATCGTGGTATTTATGTTTGCTGGCGAAGCGGTGTTGAGGTTATTTAATGTCGATATATCCTCATTCGCCATTGCCGGAGCCCTTGTTCTGTTTGTGCTCGGAGTCGAAATGTTGCTTGGAATCGAGATTTTTCGCAACGAGGGTCCGAGAGCTGATGCCACGTTAATACCCGTAGTCTTTCCGCTGGTCGCCGGAGCCGGAGTGCTGACTACGACACTGTCGCTGCGTTCGGAAATTGAACTGCCCAATCTGCTTGTGGCCGTAGTTCTGAATATGGGTGTGGTATATTTGGTTTTGCGTTATCTGCGGTTTTTCGAGCGGCTGCTGGGTCAGGGCGGGATATTTGTGCTGAGAAAATTTTTCGGAGTAATACTCCTTGCGATGTCGGTCAGAATGTTTGTCAGCAATTTGGCGGTGTTGCTGCGTAATATTTAAAACTTGTAGTTGGCTGTTCTCTGTGCGAAAATTGCTACCTTTGCGGACGGATTATATAGAATAGTGCTATGAGTAGTTGTCTGCAAGTAGAAAATTTATCGAAATCTTTTGGCGAAAGAACTTTGTTCGATAACATATCGTTCAGTATCGAACAGGGCGATAGGGTAGCGCTGGTAGCCGTTAATGGCGCCGGAAAGACTACACTGCTGAATATTATAACAGGTGGCGAGGATTACAGCTCGGGAGCCGTTACGTTCCGACGAGATGTGCGGGTGGGCTATCTGTCTCAGAATCCTCGATTTGCGCAGGGTGTCTCTGTGCTGGAGGCCTGCTTCACCTCGAAAGACCCCGCAGTAGCGGCTATTGCACGTTATGAACGAGCGCTGGTCGATGGCGAAAATCTTGAACAGGCCATCAATGAGATGGACGCTGCTCAGGCTTGGGATTACGAACAACAGGCAAAAGAGATTCTTTCGCGTCTGGAAATATACGATTACACTCAGCGTGTTGACACTCTCTCGGGTGGGCAGTTGAAACGTGTGGCGCTGGCTGCGGCGTTGATTTCAAAACCCGATTTGTTGATTCTTGACGAGCCTACGAACCACCTCGATTTGCAGATGACCGAGTGGTTAGAGGATTATCTGTCTGAATCAAAAATGACACTGCTGATGGTCACACACGACCGATATTTCCTTGACAGAGTGTGTGATAAGATAATCGAACTCGATGACCGTCAGATATATACATACAAGGGTAATTACAGCTATTACATAGAAAAACGTCAGGAGCGCATAGCTTTGGATTGCGCTATGGCAGAGAAGACTCGCAACCTCTATCGTCGTGAGCTGGAGTGGATTCGTCGTACCCCATCGGCTCGTACGGGTAAGGCGAAATATCGCGTAGATGCCTTCGAAGAGCTCTCTGCGCGTAAACGAACCGTCAAGGAGGTCAAACAGGTAAATCTCGGAATCGAGGCGTCAAGAATCGGAACAAAGATTTTTGAAATGCGCTCATTGTCAAAGAGTTTTGGCGATAAGGTTATTCTCAAAGATTTCA
>JAZOQL010000062.1:0-2089 GCA_045656065.1 Rikenellaceae bacterium
AGACTACAACTATGAGATACTTACCCGTAACGATGTCAGAATGGACAGTTACGGCAGCGTCATAAACCGTGACACGGTTGTCGTTTACAGCAGCGTGTATCAGACAAGCAGGAAAACCGCTATGATGTTGGTTCACCCGCAACTCGAACTCATTGATACATTGGCTAACAATTTGATTGCATCCTGCGGGACTATGGGCGTGCTTCCGATAATTTCGGGAAACAGCATTCCCGCCAATCCACGATTTAAAGAGGATTTGGCTGCTGCTATGTCAAAGGAATACGGTTGGGGTGAAGACCAATTGAAATACTTCCTTTCACAGCAGGAGTTGAATGTGAATTCGATAGATTTGAGAGTGAAGGACTTGGAGTTTAGGGACAACCTCGAATCCGCGTTCAAGGTGCTTTTGAATTATTTTGGTATCCCAATTGACCTTGTTATAGGAAACTCAACGTTCAACAACGTCAGCGAGAGCCGCAAATTCTTCTACGAGACAACTATTAGGAGTTATGCGGAGTGGATGCTGAAGGTCGCAAGGGCTTTGCTTACCGCCTCGCCGCAGTTCATACCGCAAAGCACAGTCAACTACAGAATAGAGAATGTGGCGGGTATTGACAAATCAATAAGCGATGTGTGTTCCGAGCGCGGTGCTTATGTTGACCTGCTCGTCAAACTTCGTGATGCGGGTGTGGATGTGACCGATGAACTTGACCGTGTTTACGAGGATATTCAGAACGATTACAAACGTGTATAAAAATAAGAAAACTATGAGCAACAAGATATTATCACTCAACAAACTTTGCAAGATTGAGAACGCCGCAGTTGACGGCGATGTCTTGCGTATCGGCGGCTATGCCTGCCACTATGATGTAACAAACTTGAACTCGGAGCGTGTGAACGCGAAGAGTTTTGACTCGTTTTTCTGCTTGTATAACGAGGGCAAATTGACACCGAGGTTGAATTGGGAACACACCGACACCGTTATAGGCGGTATTGACGAAATCGAAAGCCGTGACAAGGGACTTTGGATTAACTGTCACCTCAATCAATCTGTTAAGATTGTGTCCGATATGATTGCCCCCAACATTCTCGCTGGAGACCTTGATTCGTTCAGCACCGAGGGCTACATTCTCAACGGCTACAACGGCATTGTCGAAAACGATGACAACTCATACTATGTAAAAGACTTTATCTTGACCGCTGTGAGCATTGTCAGAACTCCCGCAGATTGGGACGCAGTGTTCACCGTGCAGAATTTCATTGAAGAGTTCAAGGCGCAGAAACCGAAGGCTATGAGGATTTTCCCGAATATGCTCTACTAAACTTTGCTACATTTACTCGCAAAATAAAGCACAGCCCGTTTGGACTGCGCTTTTTGCATTGTGTGATAAGGTTTTAGAACAGCGGTTTTATATCTTCTGGCTTGCGTTTGCAAACTTTCAGCCAATCGGATAGGTACATCCATTTGTAGCCGCCTGCGGATTTTTGCTTTCCTCGGCAGCATTTGTTGATGCTACTATTGGTAATTCCGAGTTCACGAGCCGCTTCAATCGCCGCACCCCATTTTCTGATGAATTGACCGTTCAAAGTCAATTGAACGATTGCGATTGAACGGTGATGTTCAGCCCCAAATTTTCCGCGACACCATTGGTTCTCGCTGATATGATTTTTTGTCAACAGATTATTTGAATTTTCTTTTCTCGTAGTCCACCGCAGATTCTCAACCAGATTGTTCTGACGGTTGGTATCAATATGGTCAACCTCTTTCTTGCCTTCGGGATTAGGAATGAAAGCCTCCGCTACAATGCGGTGAACCAATTTATTAACGCCGTCTATTTTTACACCCAAATAACCTTGACCGCTATCACTCAATCTGCAAATCCGAGGATTTCCCGTGTTTCTCCAATTCAAGCAGATAACCCTTCCGAGACTGCTTACTTTGTAAAGCGGATGTTCAACTCCATCAATAACTACTGTTTTCCATACTTCATTCATAAGTCGTGTTTATCCTAATATAATAAAAATCCGCGAAAACAACCGCTTATAAATAAAAATGTAAGCAGCGATGTCTGTATAAATAAAATAAACC
>JAZOQL010000063.1:0-2132 GCA_045656065.1 Rikenellaceae bacterium
TAGAGCGATACCGACAAGCAGGTGCCAAATTCAGGACTCCAGCCGACTTCGGGCGCAGTTTCGTAGTGTCAGACTCGATGCTCAAACGACTGACTCCATATATGGTATTCGAAAATCAATCCGACGCAGAAAACTTTTCACGCCCGAAACAAGTTACAAACTCCCAAAAAACAGACCTGAACCGAGCCGATTCGACGACACTATGCGCAATCTTTGGAATAGGCAACGTACTAAGTCATAGGATTTTAGATTACAGAAACAGGCTCGGTGGATTTGTCAGCTTCAACCAGCTGAACGAGATATACGGTCTGGATAGTTGCAGAATAGATGAGATTAAGAAAAAATTTTTTATAGATAGTGCTGAAATTCAAAAAATTGATATTAACTTTGCGTCCGGAAAAATTCTGAAAAAACACCCGTATATGAGCTATCATACAGTGGGCAGGGTGTTGAAAATCAGAGAAATGAAAGGAGGTTGGAACAATATCGCAGAGATGAAAAACGATGAAACATTGCTACCCGACGAGGCACAAAAATTGGAGCCTTATCTGGTCTTTCGTCGCGAAAATTGCGATTCCAATCTAAAAAAATAAATTGCCCACACAATTAACACGATTTTACAAACAAAAACAAAATAACAAAAAACGCTATGATTATAATGCCAGTTAAAGAGGGCGAAAACATCGAAAAGGCTCTCAAGAAATTTAAACGTAAATATGAAAAAACAGGAGTTTTGAAAGAACTTCGCCGTCGTCAGTATTTCACAAAACCGTCGGTTGAAAATCGCGCAAACAGACTCCACGCAATCTACGTTGCAAGTTTGGATCGTGACGAAGAATAGTCACAGCCAATTCATTGTATCGTTTAAATTTCCCCTGTCGGCCTAATCGAAATCCTGAGGAGTTCGATAAAATGACAAAACAATAGAAATGGTCGACAAATTTTTGGAATATATCATCGCTGAAAAACGATACTCAGAAAAGACGAATGCACTCTATCGAGACGTCATTCGTCTTTTTTGTCTATTCCTGGGCATCGACCCCAAAGACCTCGACGAAAAAATATTCAACTCGGAAGATATCAGCCAATGGATAATGACGCTGAAAAAAGATGAGGGACTGAAGGCATCGTCGATAAATACATATCTGACGGTCATTCATTCGTTCTGGAAATTCTGCCAACGCCGAAACAAAAGCCAGATTGTCGATCCGTTTCTCAACATCAAGCGGCTCAAAACCCCACGCCGACTGCCGGCCTTTGTCGAACAAAACAAAATGACACACATCTTGTCGGCAATGGAGGAGCTGAGCGATGACTACACAACGGCACAAGCACAGCTGATAATTATGTTTTTTTATGCTACGGGGCTGAGACAATCCGAATTGAGAGAGCTGAAAATAGGGAATTTTAGCGATAATTGCAACCAGCTAATAATCAAAGGGAAAGGCTCAAAAGAGCGAATCATTCCGGTGCCGATAAAACTGAGAGAAAAAATTTTTGAGTTCGTAAGTAAATTTTTTGACGAAAAAATTTGGAATTCACCAGAAAAGTTGCTATTTTTATCCTCGAAAGAAGAGCAGTTGACAAAAGGGTATATATACCGACTCGTCAGACAAAGCCTCGAAGGATTTGGCGTCACGGGAAAGTGTAGTCCCCACGTTCTGAGACATACCTATGCAACTCACCTGCTGAACGAAGGCGCAGACTTGAGAAGCATTCAGGAATTGCTCGGCCACGAAAATTTGTCAGCGACTCAGGTTTATACACATAACACTATTGAACATTTGAAAGAAGTTTATCACAAAGCTCATCCACGAGCTAAAAAAGATTAGGAGGATAAATTATGAACATCAAAATTCAATCGGTTAAGTTCGACGCCGACAAAAAACTGATCGACTTTATTGAAAACAAAGTAGCAAAAATCGATCGCTTTATCGACAACATCGTTTCGGTTGATGTCACATTGAAACTCGACAAAGACTATGACAATGGAAACAAAGTGGCTACGATCAGAGTAACAGTGCCTGGTGACGAATTGGTCGCAGAACGCCAATGCAAGAGCTTCGAAGAAGCAGTTGATGCAGGACTCGATGCAATTCGTAATCAAGTAGATAAATACAAAGAAAAGCTCA
>JAZOQL010000064.1:0-7708 GCA_045656065.1 Rikenellaceae bacterium
CCGAGTCCAAAATAGACATCGCCACGTTCAAGCCAAACATTCACCTTCGAATTCTTCTTAGGATTTTGAATGTTCACATCACTTGCAGCAGCCTTTTTCTTAAGTTGTTCCGGGTTGTAACGGACAACTTGTGCTTGAGCAATGCTTACAACAGCCATTGCTGCCAAAAACAGAACTAACTTTTTCATTTGAATTAATTTTAGATTGTGTATTACTTATTCTTCAGTTTCGGGTTTTGTTTCATTTACATCTTCGTTTGCACCCTCCTGCTCATCTTTATCTTCCTGAGCCGGAACTACGGCAACAGAGGCTATCGAGTCGCCATTTCTCAGATTGATAACTCTCACGCCCTGAGTAGCTCTACCCATTATGCGTAACGTATCAACTGACAATCGTATTGTGATACCTGACTTATTTATTATCATCAAATCATTCTGGTCAGAGACTGCCTTGATTGCGACAAGGTGGCCTGTCTTTTCGGTGATATTGATTGTCTTGACACCCTTTCCGCCACGATTTGTGATTCGGTATTCGTCTACTTCCGAGCGCTTGCCATAACCATTTTCAGAGACTACGAGAATATCCTCTTTCTTATCTGGTTCGACAGCGATCATTCCCACTACTCGGTCGTCATCTTCGAGTTCGATACCCTTCACACCGACACCTGTTCGGCCAATCGAACGCACATTGCTTTCGTGGAATCGGATAGCTTTACCATTTCGGGCAGCCATCAATATCTCAGAATTACCACTTGTAATCAGCGCAGTGAGCAACATATCATCATCTTTAACCGTGATTGCATTCACACCGTTTGTTCTCGGACGAGAATACTCTTCCAACGAAGTTTTCTTGATGATACCGTTTGCAGTACACATCACAACATAGTGATTTTCTGCATATTCCTTATCATTCAATTGCTTAACATTGAGATAAGCACGAATGCGGTCGTCCGGAGCAATGTTGATAACATTTTGAACGGCGCGGCCTTTCGAAGCACGTGTACCCTCTGGAATGTCGTAAACCTTCAACCAATGACATCTGCCCTTTTCTGTGAACAGCAACATTGTGTCGTGCATCGAGGCGATGTAGATATATTCGATAAAGTCCTCATCTCGAGTCGACGAGCCCTTGACTCCTACTCCACCTCTGTTTTGAGTTCTATACTCAGTAAGCGACGTGCGCTTGATGTAGCCCAAGTGTGAAATTGTAATCACGACATCTTCGTTTGCATAGAAGTCTTCGGGATTGAACTCATTTGCACTTGCAATAATTTCTGTACGACGTTCATCGGCATATTTTTCACGTATTTCGACCATTTCGTCTCTGATAATCTTCATTTGCAATGCTTCGTCAGAGAGAACCTGATTGAGATAATTGACAAGTTTTTCCAGTTCGTCGTGTTCTGCCTGCAACTTATCGTGTTCGAGAGCAGTCAGTTGACGCAATCTCATTTCGAGTATTGCCGTAGCCTGTTCTTCCGAGAGACCAAATCGAGCCATCAACGTCTGTCTTGCAGCATCAGGCGACGGCGATGTCTTGATGATATTGATAACCTCGTCGATATTTTGTTGTGCAATGAGCAAACCCTCGAGGATATGCACACGCTTCATTGCCTGAGCAAGTTCATATCGTGTGCGTCTGAGAATGATTTCGTGACGGTGATCCACAAAATTTTTAATCAGGTCTTTCAGGCCGAGAGTCATCGGGCGTTTATCCACCAATGCAATATTGTTGATTGCAAAGGTTGTCTGCATCGGAGTGTACTTGAACAGATTATTCAGCACCACATTTGCCACAGCATCGTGTTTCAGAATAATGATACCTCTCATACCCTTTTGGTCAGACTCGTCATTTACATACGAGATGCCCTCGATTTTCTTTTCGTTGGCCAAGTCTGCGATTTTCTTCAGCATTTCAGACTTATTGACCATATATGGGATTTCGGTAATGACGATACATTCGCGACCCGAAGCCGTATGTTCAATTTCAGTTTTAGCTCTGACAACTACCCTGCCACGACCTGTTTCGTAAGCCTCTCTGATGCCGGATACTCCGTAGATGATACCGCCTGTTGGGAAGTCCGGACCCTTAACATAGTGCATCAGGCCATCGACGTCAATTTCGGGATTATCAATGTAGGCGCAAATCGCATCAACAACTTCGCCCAAATTGTGTGGCGGCATATTCGTAGCCATACCAACAGCGATACCCGACGAACCATTGACCAGCAACAGCGGGATTCTGGTTGGCAACACTGTCGGTTCAAGAATAGACTCATCAAAGTTGTTTTGGAAATCTACCGTATCTTTATCAATATCTGCGAGCACTTCATCGGTAATCTTCTCCATTTTAGCCTCGGTATAACGCATCGCAGCAGCTCGGTCGCCATCATTCGAACCGAAGTTACCCTGACCATACACCAGCGGATATCTGAGTGACCACCACTGCGCCATTCTGACCATAGCCTCATATACCGAAGAGTCGCCGTGCGGGTGGAACTTACCGAGAACTTCCCCCACGATTCTGGCAGATTTTTTTGTCTCCTTATCCGAATAGAGTCCGAGTTCGTGGCTCATACCATACAACACACGACGGTGTACAGGTTTGAGTCCGTCTCTGACGTCCGGCAGAGCACGAGAAACGATAACCGACATAGAATAGTCTATGTAAGCGGTTTTCATTTTCTCTTCGATATTAACTTTAATAATTCTTTCTCCTTCTCCTGTCATATATATTTAAATACTTATTATTCATCACTTTAACAACGAGCACCCATTTTCTCGAAACTGGCACTCCTTTTACGTTGCTAAATTACTACATTTTTCGCTAAAAAACAAATTTTGCAGCAAAATAATCAATTTTGCTGCAAAATTCGACCCTGTGTCACAAATTACCTAAAGTCGATAATTTCGACCTCTGGATAGTTTTTAGAGTCAAACTTAAAATCCGACTCTTTTACCTTGGGATTAATTTCAAATTTTTCGACTTTGATATTAAAGACATAATCGTCATCTTGAGAAGATATTTTCAGATGGGCGGGCAACTCTGTCTGTTTGTTTATGTACAACAGCACCTCGAATTCTGAGCCGTCGCTTTTGAGCAAAACTTTCGAAACATACATCGCCACTCCGTCAACCTCACAATCCGCCTGAGCCGCAGACTCGACAATGGTGTCGTCATCACAATCGAGCGACAACAGTTTCTGCGGATTAGTCAATATATTAGTCTGATTTTCAGCCTTATCGACAGTTACCTCTTTATTTTCCGATGAGTAGTTCCAGATAGTTTTTCCATCAAACCACACCTCACCGGACTCGGTTTTAAGATGATATTTCTTATTTTCGGCTACGGTTAATTTGCCATTAATCAACACCTTACCATCATCATCGACAGTCGAGAACACAACCGAATAACTCTTCAGCGCCTTGATTTTTGCTCTCATCTGCGCCACCCTGCTGTCAATTCCCGCCACAAGCAGAAACGGCAACATCATCACAGCAATCAGCCCAACAACTCTTTTCATTATATTACTGATAATCAATCCTATTAATAATCTGCTTAAGGGTTTCGAGGTCAGAAACCAGCACCTCTCTTGGTTTGCTACCATTAGCCTTGCCCACGATTCCCGCAGCACACAATTGGTCCATAATTCGACCAGCGCGATTATACCCAATTTCAAATTTTCGCTGAATTGTAGAAGTCGAACCAACCTGCTCACTAACAACCATATATGCAACTTTTTCAAACATCGAGTCGCGTTTTGTCAAATCTATCGACACACCCGACAACTCGCCATCTTCGCCACTATACTCAGGCAATTCGTATGCCGTTGCATAACATTGTTGAGTAGCAATATAATCCACAACACGCTCAACTTCATCAGTTTTCACCAACGCACACTGCACACGAGTCATTTCGCCACCAGCCGCCGAGATAAGCATATCTCCGAGTCCAATAAGCTGATTTGCACCCGATTGGTCGAGAATTGTTCGCGAGTCAGTCACCGAGAACACCTTAAACGCAATGCGCGTCGGGAAGTTCGCCTTAATATTTCCGGTAATAATCGTAGTAGTAGGTCGTTGCGTAGCAATCACCAGATGAATTCCGACCGCTCTTGCCTTCTGAGCCAACAGCGCCAGCGGCATCTCGACCTCTTTTCCTGAGGTCATAATCATATCCGCAAATTCGTCTATAACCACCACAATATAAGGCAGATACCTATGTCCGTGCATTGGATTGAGTTTCCGCTTCGTGAACTTGTCGTTGTACTCCTTCACCACCCGCACGCCCGCCTTTTCCAACAGCGAATAGCGATTTTCCATCTCTATGCACAACGAATTGAGCGTATAGACAACTTTCTGATTATCAGTTATGATTGCCTTTTCTTCGCTTGGCATCTTAGCCAAAAAGTATTTTTCAAGTTTCGAGTAAATCGACAACTCCACCTTTTTGGGATCGACCAGCACCAACTTCAATTCCGACGGGTGCTTTTTGTACAACAGAGAAGTCAGCAACACATTGAGCCCCACAGACTTACCCTGCCCCGTAGCACCTGCAATGAGCAAGTGTGGCATTTTCACGAGGTCTACGATAAATGTCTCATTCTGAATAGTTTTACCCAGCACAACGGGCAATTCGTAGTTCGACTCCTGAAACTTCGCAGTCTTCACAACAGAGAGCATCGAAACGATTTCAGGATTTTTGTTCGGCACCTCGATACCGATAGTTCCGCGCCCCGGCATCGGAGCTATGATTCTGATTCCCAGCGCAGCAAGACTCAGCGCGATGTCATTTTCGAGGTTTTTGATTTTCGAAATCTTAATCCCCGCCGCAGGAACAATTTCATAGAGAGTCACCGTTGGACCAATCGTTGCCTTAATTTTTTCGATTTTAATCTTAAAATTCTCGAGCGTTTCGATAATTTTGTTCTTGTTTTCAGTCAACTCTTCCGATGACACAACGACATCAGTGTGGTGATCTTCAAGCAGTTCGATGCTTGGTTTTCGGTAGTGCGACAAATCCAGCGTATGGTCATAGGTCGTATCAATATCCTCAGCATCTAACTGCTCTTCATTCGAAAATCTATCTACAACAAAATTTCCATTACCGCCATCAGTTACTACAAAATCATTGTCATAATCAGCAATATTCACCACCTCAAACTCCTTATCATCAGCACTTAGGGATGTATTATCTAAAGTATTACTTGAGATAGCTTCCTCATCGTTACGCACGATTTCCAAATCCAAAGTTTTCTCATCAGGTTTCACTTCATCTTCTGATTCACCCTCATCTTCTTCTGGTTCAATTGGCAGCTCTGGCAAATCATCAGCAACTTCCTCATTATCAGCATTTTTATCTTTATTCAAAGCATTGACTGATCTTGTAGCAAACTCAGCTGCATTTTTGCCACCTTTTGAGACTCCTCTACCAAAATTTCCCAGCAAGTCAATAGTCTTTTCGGCATTGATATACAGAGCTAACAACATTATTAACAGCGCAATAGCCAAGCCTGCACCGGCTTCTCCGATTATACCTCTGAGCCATTTCGAAACTGCAACTCCGACCTCGCCTCCGGGTCCATAACCGAAGACATCTAAGTTCCAAATCGAATTATTACAAAAGTATGCAGCTGCTATCGAACCTATTATTATTGATAACGCACTTATTACCAATATCTTAAAGACTCCGGCATAAGATTTTTTCAGTATTTTCACCGCAATCAGACACATTGCAACGGGCAGTAAAACTGCAAACACACCAAACCATTTGGCCACCAGCGTATTAGACAATTTTGCTCCAAATGGTCCGCAAATATTTGATACCAAAGCATTTGTAGAGACTACGCCCCAATCTGCGAATGCTTGGTCTGCTTTCCAGCAAAAGAAAAACGACAACACAGCACACATTATATATGCGCCGCAACCCAACAACAGCAATCCCAAAAACCAACGTCTTCTTTTCAGAACTTCCTCATTAACAGCTTTTTTAGGTTTGCTTTTTAAACTATTTTTTCGTTTAGGAACAGCAGTTGTTTTACTATTTTTAGTTTTATTCACCTTAGTATGTAAAGTTTTAGTTCAAGTAACACCACATAACTATCTATTAACCAAAGACATCGCCTTTGATTTTAGCTTTTCTGAATATTCATCTTCGCGAGCCGAATAGAACAAATACTCAGGACTAATATCTCCAATTGCGAGCAAACCGTCTTGTTCGAGTAACGACTTGACTCTAAGCGCAATAGCCGGAGCAGGATCGACAATCGCAATATCCCTGTCTCCGATAACCTTTTTAATGGTATCTGTCAAAAACGGATAGTGAGTACAACCCAGAACTATATGATCGGCTCCGCCGTCAATCATTCCACTAACACACTTAGACACAGCACAATAAGCCTCTTCACTATTCTCCTGTCCACTCTCAACCAACTCGACAAATCCCTCGCCTACGCTTGAAATTATTTTGACATTTTGACCATATTTCAGCGACGTCTCCTTGAACAGAGCACCTTCAAGCGTAGCCTTTGTCGCTAAAATTCCGATTACACCACTGCGCGAATTGTGAGCAGCAGGCTTCACTGCCGGCTCCATTCCTACGATTATCATCTCAGGATAACGTTTTCTGAGATAATCAACCGACATTGCCGTCGCAGCATTGCAAGCAAGCACAATCGCCTTGCACTTCTTTTTAAGGAATAGGTCTACGGCATCTTGCACGAAACCAATGACTTCCTCTGCAGAACGCTCGCCATAAGGACAATTTTTTCCATCTCCGAAATAGACCACCGATTCGTTTGGCAACAGCTTAACAATCTCCTGCCAAACCGACAAACCGCCCATTCCGGAATCGAAAACGCCAATTGGTCGTCTGCAACATTCCATAGACCTAAACCATTTTGTTAAATAAGACTATTTAACTAATTTATTTTCAATCCATTTGCGAGCATTCACAAATGCTTCAATCCACGGAGTAACTTCATCTGAATCCTGACGATTTTCAGGATAATAAGCCCAATTCCACGGTCTGATTGCGCGTTCCAAGTGAGGCATCATCGCCAAGTGGCGACCATCTGCGCTACAGATAGCAGCTGCATTATAGTCGCTACCGTTCGGATTTGCAGGGTATTCCGCGTAATTATACGTAATCGGAATATTGTAGTTTTCGCGAGCCATCGGCAACGAGAACTTACCCTCACCGTGAGCAATCCAAATACCAAGTTTCGAACCTGCTAATGACTTCAACATCACTGAATTATTCTCGTGAACTGCCACTCCGACAAAGTTCGATTCAAACTTGTGACTATCATTATGAAGCATCTTAGGTTTATTCGCGTGTTCGGGCGTGATGAGTCCCAGTTCGACCATCAACTGACAGCCGTTGCAAACTCCCAATGAGAGCGTATCAGGACGCGCAAAGAACTGATCCAAAGCACGTTTCGCCTTCGGATTGTAGAGGAATGCTCCAGCCCAACCCTTTGCAGAATCGAGCACGTCCGAGTTTGAGAAACCTCCAACAAATACAATCAGATTGACATCTTCAAGAGTTTCGCGACCCGAAATCAAGTCGGTCATATGAACGTCTTTCACGTCCATACCGGCCAAGTGCATACACCAAGCCATCTCTCTATCGTCGTTCGAGCCCTTTTCACGAATGATTGCAGCACGTATTCCGCTGCGAGTATTTCTGTGTGGATCGATTCCGTAAT
>JAZOQL010000065.1:0-3065 GCA_045656065.1 Rikenellaceae bacterium
CCATCATTTTTATCCAAATAACCATCTACGATGCTCTGCAACGTAGCCTTTGCCTGGAACAAGTCGCCTTGTTTCACATAGATGTCGCCCAAAATCAGGAACGATTTCGCTGTCCAATACTGATATGGCGACCCTTTGTCCGAGAAGTCAAACACTTCGGCTTCAGCCTCTTTCAGCAAGTCTTTATTATATAGTATTCTAATGATTCTGAATTTCGATTCTGCACCGTCGCGACACTTCAGATTTTCTGCTACCTTTTTATAATAGACCAATGCTTCATCAACATTGCCCAGCTCGTCGAGTGCGCGAGCCTTCAGGAATTCGGCTCTTTGGCGAGTGTGTTTCGAGGCAAATCCAGATGCTATAGCCTTATCTGCCAATTCGATAGTACGCTGGTTATCTGCAATTTTTGACACGCATTTGAGTGCTTGTTCAAGCGCATTATCAACGGTCTTTGCATTTGTTGACATATTGAACAATCGCTCGTAAGCGACCAGAGCCTGCTGCCATTTTTCAGCCTTGAGATTAAGGTCGCCCGCCTGTTGCAGCGCTCGTTCGGTGAACTCGTTAATCGGCATCTGATAGAGTCTTTCATACTCATCAATCGCAGCCTGTTGGTTGTTGAGTCGCAAATGGGCATCAGCCAGAAAATAGCGAGCCGATGACAAGAATCCGCCTTGTGGGTAGTTGTCAACATACTTTTGCAGATGTTCGACAGCCTTTTCCATATTACCCGACAGATAAGATTTCTCGGCTGCGGTGTACGAGAGCGAATCCTTTTCGCTGACCGACACCTTCACTTCGATGCCGCTTCGAGTTGCGAAGTCTACATACGAATCAATATCATTTCTGTCCACGTAGATATTTCTGATACCCAACAGCGCATCGCGAGCCTGAGTCGAAGTCGGGAATCGCTGAGTCACCATTTTATAATATTTCAGAGCCTCGTTATCGTTACCCATATTTTGGTAAACGAGTCCCAGATCGCTCAACGACTGCACCAAATATGGTGAGTTTGGATATTTTTCAACGAGCAACTTATACTGCTCAGCACCCTTCGAGAACTGTTCTTGTTTAACATACAGCGCACCCAATTGATAGATTGCATCATCAACATATTCCGAATTGCCCTTTGCGATGATATTTTTCAGTTCTCCCTCTTTTTTCTGTGGACGGTCAACGAGTCCATACATAATTGCGCGTCTGAATGCCGAATAATCGGCAGCCGCGCCTCCGAATTGAGTCACCTTGTTATACTGCTCGATAGCCTTCCAATAGCTGCGGCGAGCGAATTCAATATCACCCAATCTGTTATAGGCATCTGCCTTCAATGCGTCTGAGGTCGAGAGCGTAGTCAGTTTCTCGAAATTTGTCTGAGCATCGTCCCACTTTTGCTGGTTGAATCGGCAATAACCCAAACCATAGTAGGCATACGCGAATTCAGGTTCAGATTTCGATGCGAGCGCAATATACTCCTTGTACAGTGTTGCTGCATCGCTCTGTTTCCCGAGCTTAACCAAAGTTTCAGCCTTCCAAAACTTGCCCAGTGCGGTATATTTTGCATTATATCTATACGACAACGAAGTGTTCAGAGTCTTGAGTGCTGTCTGATAATCACCATTTTCATAGTGTTCCAGCGCTCGGAAATAGGCAATCTTCTGCAGCGCACTCTTTTCGTTGTTATCCGGATTCTTGATATATTGTATTGCATCAAGTGCAGCCTGATAATCTCTTGAATTGAAATATGCTGACAACAACAATTCGCGAGCCTCGCCCACAAACTCCGAATTGGGATATTGTTCAATAAAACCCTTCAGTGAGTTGATTGCGCGATTAAAGCTATTGCCGTCCAAATCGCACAACAATTTCGCACGATTGAACATAGCCTCCTCTTTGATAGTCTTGTCGTAATCGGCTGCCGTAGCCAACGAAAATGCCATCAATGCAAGACTTTTTTTCCCGAGTTTCAAGTACGTCTGCCCCAAAAGGAATGCGGCATTCTGTCCCATTTCATTAGCCAAATTGGCAATTTTGCGCAACTCTTTTGCTGCGTCTGAATACTCAGAACAGATGAAATGGCAGTATCCCTTCATATAAGTTTCAGCCGAGGTCATCACGCCGCCTTCGGATTTGTAGTTCATAATCTCGGTGAGCGCGCTTTGATAGTTACCCGTATTGAAATGTGACTCGGCCAGAATGTGTGCAATTTCAGTTTTCCATTTCTTGTTTGCAACGGCTCTCAACTTTGGCGCATCTGCAATCACCGTCTGGTACTCGCCCTTCAAGAATTTGATTTGCAGCAGATAGAATGGCACAATATTGCCGTATGCGCTATTGTCAATCAGCGATTCGAATCTTGACTGCGCACGGTCGAGATCGTCCTTGAAATATTCGATATATGCCAGATAGTATTGTGCCGAGGGATAGAATTTGCTTGTTGAAAGAATAGCCTGAAAATCGCCCTGAGCCTCGAGCATATTGACTGCATCACTAATCTTTCCGCTTCTGAAATCGGCATCGACAAGACCATCAACGTTAATCAGCGAATAGCCCTTTTTGAAGTGAAACTCCTGTCTTTCATCGGCAGTCAACTTACTGAGATTATTTTCGATATTACGGAATAATTCGAGTGCTTTTGTATAATTTTTCTGATCAAACTTTACATTTGCATATATCCAATCGAGAGAGGTTACAAAGGGAGATTCGGGATAATTTTTCCTGAACGATTCAATTCTATCAATAGCGTCACCCTTACCAAGTTCGAAAGATGTCAGGCAGTGATAGTAATCCAACATTTCGCGATTGACATCATTAAGTTCCGCACGTCGCCCCTGAACCGCAGCAAAGTGTTGATACGCAGCAGCATATCTTTCTTGCTCGTAGGCATTCACTCCCTGTTCGAGTCTTTTTATCGCCTCTCTGTCATCAGATTGCGCATTAACTCCGAGCCACGAGAATGTAGCCATTGCTGTCCAAATAATAAATTTATTTTTCATAACTCACACAATTGACCCACAAAGATACAAAAAACGATTCAAAGAGTTGATATTTTATCAAAACTTTTG
>JAZOQL010000066.1:0-3343 GCA_045656065.1 Rikenellaceae bacterium
CCGCTTGGCATCCGACTTAATAATGGATTCCAGGCAGAAGATATTATTTTTGACCCCAATATTTTGGCTATTGCTACGGGCATCAGCCAGCACGATTCTTATGGATTAGATTATATAAGGGCTTGTCGTTGGATTAAAAAAAACTGTCCGAGAGTGAAAATAAGCGGCGGAGTGAGCAATCTCTCGTTTTCGTTCCGAGGAAATAACCCTATAAGAGAGGCGATGCACTCGGTGTTTCTCTACCACGCAATTGAGGCGGGTATGGATATGGGTATTGTCAATCCTGCGATGTTGCAGATTTATGACGAGATAGCCCCTGAGTTGCTGGCGGTGGTGGAAGACGCAGTGCTCAATCGCAGGGCAGATGCTACTGAGCGCTTGGTGGAAAAGGCTGCCGAAGTGAAGGAGCAGCAGAGTCAATCAAAAGAGGAGACAAAATCAGACTTGTGGCGCACGCTCTCAGTCGAGGAGCGAATTGCGCACTCAATGATAAAGGGTATTGACCAATTTATTGAACAAGATACGCTCGAGGCGCTGAACCAGACGGGTTCGCCATTGGCAGTGATTGACCGTATGTTGATGGCTGCAATGAATCAGATTGGTGAGTTGTTCGGTTCGGGCAAGATGTTTTTGCCTCAGGTTGTGAAGAGTGCCCGCGTGATGAAACGCTCGGTTGAGGTGTTGACGCCATACATCGAGCAGGAGAATATTTCGACAGACCGCAACTCGACTCCAAGCGTAGTGTTGGCTACGGTCAAGGGTGATGTACACGACATCGGCAAGAATATCGTTTCGGTCGTGATGGCGTGCAACGGATACAAAATATTGGACTTGGGTGTAATGGTTTCGCCTGAGGAGATTGTTAATCGGGTTCAGGAGTCAAAGGCAGCAGCCGTCGGTCTTAGCGGATTGATTACTCCCTCGTTGGAGGAGATGATTCGTACTGTCGAGCTGCTCGAACAGAGGGGTGTAGATGTGCCTGTTATGATTGGCGGTGCTACGACTTCTGCGCTGCATACGGCAGTAAAGATTGCGCCTAAATATTCGGGCGTGGTGATTCAGGTGCGCGATGCGGCGGATAATGTGAGGGTGATGGCGCAGCTCTGCTCGGAAAATCGTGAGAATTTCATTGCGCAGATTAAGGCCGAACAAGAGCAGTTGCGCAGAGAGTATCTCGGCGAAAATGTCAAGTTGCGCACTCTGGAGGAGGCTCGAAAGAGGGGGCATCGTGCTAAGCATCAATCTGTAGTTCCCGCACGATTGGGCGTTACGGAATACAAAAACTATCCGATTCGTGAGGTTGTGGATTCGATAAATTGGGCATTCTTTTTCAAGGCGTGGGGCATTTCGGGTCGCTTGCCTGAAATTTTCGACCACCCGCAACGAGGTGCCGAAGCTCGAAAGGTTTACGTCGATGCACAAGCTATGCTCGAGCAGATAATTGCAGATAATTTACTCACACTCAATGGCGTAGTCGGAATTTTCCCTGCGCACTCTTCGGGTGATGATATTGTGGTATATCCTAAAGATTGCAAATGTTGTAAGGTGATTTTGCCTCAGTTGCGCAGTCAGAATGGAGAAGATGACGAGAATCTTTCATTGGCGGATTTTCTGCTGCCAGCGGGTTGTGACGACTACATCGGGCTGTTTGCAGTTACGGCGGGAGTGGGACTCGAAGAGATGATTAATGGCTATCGAGCAAAGGGTGATGACTACTCGGCAATTATGGCTGAACTTGTAGCCGACCGATTGGCTGAGGCATTTGCTGAACATCTGCACAAGGTGGTGGCACGCGAACTTTGGGGATATGCCAAAGATGATAAAATCGGAATCAGACCCGCAGTGGGTTATCCCTGCTGTCCGAACCACCAACTCAAGAGGGATATTTTCGGAATGCTCGATGTGGAGCGCAGAACGGGAATACGCCTTGTAGATGATAACTGTATGATGACTCCGACGGCTTCGGTATCGGGAATGATATTCGCCGCTGAGGATAGTCGCTACTTCTCGGTTGGCAAGATTGACGCCGTGCAACTTGAGGATTATGCAATCCGCTGCAATACGACTACACAAAAAATGAAAAAAATGTTGGCTCACAACATAAAATAATTGCGCAATGAAGGTCATAGATATAATTAATCACGCAGCCGAAAGAGGTGAAACTCGGTTTACATTCGAGTTGCTGCCGCCGCTCAAGGGCGAAACTATGGGTTCGATATTCAATACCATCGACCAGTTGATGAAATTTTCGCCTGCGTATATAAATGTAACCTATCATCGCGAGGATATAAAATTAATAGAACGGAGTGATGGCAGCATCGAACGGCGAGTAATCCGCCGTCGTCCGGGCACGGTCGGTATCTCGTCGGCTATCGCTGCCCGCTACGGAGTTGAGGTAGTCCCTCACCTGATTTGTGGCGGGTGTAACCGCTTTGAAATTGAGGATTCGCTAATTGAGATGAACTTTCTGGGGCTGCATAATGTTTTGGCCTTGAGAGGCGATTCGGCCAAGGGTGAAAATCACTTTCTGCCGCGCAAAGATGGGCACTCACACGCTGCGGAACTTGTGCGTCAAATCAGTGATATGAATCGCGGTAAGTATATCGACGGCGAAATTGAGAACTGTCACGCTACGGAGTTCTGCATCGGTGTGGCGGGTTATCCCGAAAAACATATTGATGCGACAGATGCCGATTCGGATATTCAATTCCTGAAGGAGAAGGTCGATGCCGGAGCACACTACATAGTGACCCAGATGTTTTTTGATAATAAAAAATTCTTCGAATTTGTCGACAAGTGTCGCAGGGCGGGAATTACGGTGCCGATTATTCCGGGACTCAAGCCCTTTTCGTCGCTCGGTCAGTTGGAGGTGTTGCCGCGAATTTTCCACGTCAGTCTGCCCGAGGAGTTTGCGAGCGAGGCTCGCAAATGCACGACCGACGAGGCTGTGAAGAGTCTGGGCGTGGAGTGGGCTGTGGCTCAGGGTCAGGAGTTGAAAAAGGCGGGTGTGCCTGTGATTCACTTCTACACAATGGGACGCCCCGACAGTATGGTGCGCATCGGGAAAGAATTGTTTTTATAGTTGAATGATTATGGCAAAGTTGAGCGATTTTCTGCCTACCTCGGCCAAAGAGGTCAAGGCTCGAGGCTGGGAAGAGTTAGATGTTATTTTATTTTCGGGTGATGCCTATGTCGACCACCCGTCGTTCGGAGCTGCCGTAATTGGGCGACAGTTAGAGAGTTATGGCTATCGAGTGGCGATAGTGCCGCAACCGAATTGGCGAGACGAGCTGCGCGATTTCAAGAAGTTGGGCAAGCCGCGTCTCTTTTTCGGAGTTACGGG
>JAZOQL010000067.1:0-12212 GCA_045656065.1 Rikenellaceae bacterium
CTTGAACGATGCAGTCTTACCCAGCTCGCCGATGTACGCCTGCATATTGAGCAGCAGATACAATTCAGCCACCTCGGGCACATCACTCTGCACATATATTGTTGATTGCTCGGGGTCGAGTCCCGCAGCAAGATATTGAGTCAGAATGCTCTTCACATTACCGTGTAACACTGACGGGTCGGGGTGCGTAGTCAATGAATGATAATCTGCGATGAAAAAGAAACAACGATTGTCCTGTTGCATCTTTATAAAATTGCGCAATGCTCCGAAATAGTTACCCAAGTGCAGGTTTCCTGTTGAGCGAATGCCACTTACAACTGTTTCCATATTTTAAATTACTCTCTAATAATCTTGCAAAGGTAACATTTTTATCGGCAGACTTTAATATTACGCCAAAAAATATTAACTTTGTCGCAATATTTTCTGTCTTTGACAAATTTTGATTAATAGTATTTTTAGATAAAATTTTGAGATGAAAACATATTTCCGTCTATTTCAATTTTCGCGTCCGATTAGCAGATATGCAATCCCATACTTTTTCTCGGTACTGATTCACACCATTTTCAACACGTTCAACTTCGTGATGTTGATTCCGATTTTGGACACGCTGTTTGTTAAGGACAAGGCAGTTGAGGCTGTGACTACGCCGCCTGCGCTGGAATTCAGCACCGAGAGTCTCGACCAATGGGTAAACTACCTGCTCTATCTGGTCTATGGCCCCGAATATTCTGTAATGCAGGTACTTGTGCTGTTGAGTCTGTTCCTCGTGCTGTCATTCTTTATGAGTAACATCAGCCGCTATTTTGCTCAGCGCACAATGGAGAATTTCCGTATCCACACGCTGCAAAATCTGCGTAATGGATTGTTCAACCGCATTATGAGCCTGCACGTCGGATTCTTCACAAACGAACGCAAAGGCGATATCATCTCGAAAATCACATCTGACGTTCAGGTAGTGCAGTTCTGTATCACCAACACGCTGCAGGTTGTTTTCCGCGAACCATTCCTCATCATTGGTTACTTCGTGATGTTGATGAGCATTTCGGTACACCTGACACTGTTTACATTGATGGTGCTGCCCGTAGCTGCTCTGGTTATTTCGCGAATCGTAAAACGACTGAAACAGGTTGCGCGCAAAACTCAGGACGATTACGGTCAATTGGTCAGCTGCATCGACGAATCTGTATCGGGCGTTAAGGTAATCAAGAGCTACAACATTTTAGGCTATATTATCGAGAAATTCGCGAGCATAAACGGCTCATATTCAAAGGCATCACGTGCAATGGCGCGTCGTCAGCAGTTAGCCTCTCCTGCATCTGAATTTATGAGCATCAGCATCGTAGCCGTAATTATGGTATATGGCGGTAATATGGTATTGGACGGCGACATTGAGGCAAGTGCATTCTTGGCCTACGTAGCAGCATTCTCGCAACTGACCCGCCCCGTAAGAGCGATTGCCGACGCATTCAGCACTATTCACCAGGGTCTTGCTGCAGCAGAACGCGTATTCGAGCTGTACGACACAACTGATGAAATTCCTGAAAAAGAGAGCGCAAAGAGACTTGTCGAGTTCAACAATAAAATCGAATTCCGCAACGTATCATTCTCGTACTCAAACAATAAGACAGTCATAGACAACATCTCGTTCACAGTTGAGAAGGGACAAACCGTAGCACTGGTCGGCGCATCAGGCGGTGGCAAATCTACCATAGCCAACCTCATTCCGAGATTCTATGATGTGAATGCAGGTCAGATTTTGATTGACGGAGTCGACATTCGCGACTACACGCTTCACTCTCTGAGAGATAACATCGGACTTGTGACTCAGGACATTGTTCTGTTCAATGACACAATCGAGCAAAATATCCGTTTGGGTAAGCTCAATGCTACGCAGAATGAAATAGAAAATGCAGCAAAAATTGCCAACGCATTCACATTCATTCAAGAGACCGAAAATGGCTTTGAGACCAACATTGGCGACCGAGGTATGAAACTTTCGGGCGGACAGTGCCAACGTCTGAGCATTGCTCGTGCGGTGTTGAAAAATCCGAATATTTTGATTCTGGACGAGGCTACATCGGCGCTGGATACCGAATCGGAAAAACTTGTACAAGAGGCGCTGTCTAACCTGCTCAAGGGCAGAACATCACTTGTTATCGCTCACCGACTCAGCACAATACAGCACGCCGATAAGATTATCGTACTCGATCACGGCCGCATAATCGAACAGGGTACGCACACCGAATTGATGGACAAAAACGGCGTGTACAGCAAGTTAATCTCGATGCAACAGCTCGACTAAACAGACAGCAACGAAGGCTACAAACAACTCCACTCGAGGCTTGTGATTAGAATAAATTTAATGCGTGGTTAAATCGACCACGCATTTTTTGAATCCAATGAAAATATCAAATTTTTCGATTACTTCTGATTAGAAAATTTCTTGGTCAGAGTCAGACCCAACGTGTAGTTCACCTGCAGATGCGAACCCTCTTTAGGCGTAGAGATGGTTTCGTCATAAATCATATCGCAATAGAGCGCAGTTGTAATAAAATTAGTGGCAAAAATCTCGATAGTATTTGTCCATCTGAAATTAGCCGGAATAGAATAATTATAGAAGGTGTAGAAATAAGACTTGACCGAAACCTTATCCTTGAAGAATTTGTGGAAGAAATCCATCTGTATTGAGCTACCCAACTTCGATTCGGTAGAGTGACCCGCAGGCACACCGTTAACTCCGAGTTCCTGCAACGGCTTGTACATCATTGTAGTAATGCTGCCTGTTATTGGCGACATAGTCAAAGTCAGCGGCGACTTTGGCCCCTTGAGCTTGAAACCCAACGCGATATCTATATGTCCCGGAGACATAAAATTAGACTTCAGAGTCTTGTCGTCGCGTGATGCGTATCCCTTTGTAAACTGGCTGCGAAGGTTGAAAATACCAGAATATGACCATCTTTCCGATATGCTCCACGACACCTGATTGTTAAACGTAAACTTATCCTCGTTTTTAAAAGCATCGCCATCAATGATATTAATCCCATAACGAGCCTCGAGCTTGGTGTCCATCGTCAGCTTGTCAACCTTGTGAGTATAAGCCAAATCGAACACCAACTTGCCCGTAAACGAATTTTCACCACCCTTTGCCCAATTGTCAAATCCGGCCTGAGTCATAACCAGCGAAACCCCTCCATTAATGATATTTCGGTCACGCAACGCTTTTCTGCGAGCTTCGCGCAATGCCTGTTTTTCCAGCATCTTAGCACTGTCTACTGTTTCGAAACTAAAGTCATAGCTAAAATCATCTGGCATAGCACGCCTAAACTGAGCAAAAGAACTCACTGAAATACAAATAGATAGCGACAAAAACAAAAATTTCACAAGTTTCATACGGTCTAATGTTTACTATTTTGTACAAAATTAATTATTTTTGTCTTAAATAAAAAATAGTATTATGAAATATTTTGGATCACACGTAAGCGCCAGCGGTGGAGTTGAGAATGCGCCGCTGAATGCACACTCAATAGGAGCAAAGGCATTCGCCTTATTCACAAAAAATCAACGTCAATGGGTTTCGGCACCACTAAGTGCAAAATCCATCGAAACGTTCATTTCGCGCTGTCAGGAGTATGGATTCTCGGCCAAACACATTTTGCCCCACGACAGCTATCTGATTAACCTCGGCAATCCGACCGAGGACATTCAGAAGTCGCGCAATGCCTTCATTGATGAGATGAGCCGTTGCGAACAACTCGGACTCAAGATGCTGAACTTCCACCCGGGCAGCTCATTGGGCAAGATTTCCGACGAAGAGTGTCTCGACCGAATAGCCGAATCGATTAACATTGCGCTGAAACAGACTCAGGGTGTGACTGCGGTAATCGAGAACACTGCAGGACAGGGCTCAAATTTAGGCTGGCGATTCGAACACCTCGCATATATAATCGAACGCGTCGAGGACAAATCGCGAGTTGGAGTCTGCCTCGATACTTGCCATACACACGCATCGGGTTACGACCTCTCGACTGCGGAGGGTTGCCAGCAGACCTTTGCTGAGTTCGACCGCATCGTTGGCTTTGACTACCTGCGCGGAATGCACCTTAACGACTCGATTAAGGGCACCGGCAGCCGCGTAGACCGACACGCTTCACTTGGAGAAGGGACTCTCGGAATGGTTCCATTTGAGTTCATCGCAAAGGATTCTCGCTTTGACGATATGCCGCTGATTCTCGAGACTCCGAACGAGGAGATCTGGCCTCAGGAGATTGCCCTGCTCTACTCGCTCGTTTAGCCTACCCTCTCACACACGACACACGACACACTCCCCGACTATCGTAATAAAAAAAACTCCGAGCCCGCAGGACTCGGAGTTTTTCGTCTTATATAACTTTTACTTATTTGGTTTCAACTGCCGTTTTACCTTTAGCCATCACATCGTACGCGATAGACGCAGCGATGAAGATAGATGAGAATGTACCAACAATGATACCATACATAATTGCGAATACGAAACCACGGATAACTTCACCACCGAACAGGAAGATTGCCAACAACACGACAAGTGTAGTAGCAGAAGTATTAACCGTACGAGCCAATGTGCTGGCAACAGCCTGATTAATATTTTCGCGCAAGTCGCGTTTCGGATAGAGTGTTCTATATTCGCGGATACGGTCGAAGATAACCACGGTATTATTGATTGAGTAACCGATGATTGTCAGGATAGCCGCAATGAAAGTTTGGTCAACCTCCATATTAAACGGCAGCAATCCGTGCAACAGCGAGAACAAACCGATAGTCAACAAAGCGTCGTGAGTCAATGCAGACACACCACCCAAAGCCCATTGCCAACGTCCGAATCGGATTGAGATGTAAATACCGATAGCAATAAGACTGATGATAATAGCGATAACTGAACGAGTCTTCATATCGTGAGCAACAGTTGCACCTACCTTATCAGAACTGATAATACCCAGCGGATTAGTATCTGTTGTAACGAACTCTTCCAAAGACATATTTTGATCTTTGTACAATGGCAACAATGCCTTGTAGAACAAGCCTTCGATTTCAGCTGATACGTTTTCACCCAAATCGTTATATTTGTATTGGGTAACGATTCTCATTTGATTAGCACCACCGAATTGTTTTACTTCATAGCTTTCGGTGAAAACCTTACCCATTGCCTCACGGACTTCATTTGCAGTCACATCACGGTCAAATTTAACCACATACGAACGACCACCCAAGAAGTCAACTCCATACTGCATACCGCGAGTTGCCAACGAAATCAACGAGATAAGAATCAATGAACCACTGATAATGTAAGCCAATTTTCTCTTGCCCATAAAGTCGAACCTTACGTTAGACAAGAAGTTTGCAGTGAGTTTATTTGAGAATGAAATTGATTTTTCTTTAGCCACACGAGCAGCAAACATCAGACGCGGCAGGAAGATTGCGCTGAACATAGAGGTCAAGATACCGATAATCAAAGTTGTAGCAAAACCACGAACCGGACCTTTACCATAGAGCAGTGCGATACCTGTAATCAGGGTAGTCAAGTTACCGTCGACAACAGCAGAGATTGCATTAGAGAAACCGTCAGAGATTGACTGAGATAGTCCCTTATCAGCACGCAACTCTTCTTTGATACGTTCGAAGATGATAACGTTAGCATCGACCGCCATACCCATAGTCAACACGATACCAGCGATACCCGGCAGAGTCAACACTGCATTGATTGATGCCAACACACCGAACAGGAAGAACAAGTTAGCCAACAGAGCAAAGTTAGCATACATACCTGCGCGGTTGTAGAAGTAAGCCATATAGATGAGCACCAGCACGAATGCCAATGCGAATGAAGTCATACCGGCTTCGATAGATTCCTTACCGAGTGACGGACCAACAACTGTATCTTGGATAATTTTTGCCGGAGCAGGCAATTTACCTGATTTCAACACGTTAGCCAAGTCGCGAGCTTCAGTGCTCGAGAAGTTACCTGTGATTGAAGAAGAACCACCTGTGATTTTTTCGTTAACACGCGGAGCAGAATAAACATAGCCGTCCATTACGATAGCGATATGTTTGCCCACGTTGTTAGCAGTCATTTGAGCCCAAGTTTCAGCACCTTTAGCAGTCATTCTCATCGAAACGCTTGCATAACCACCTTGAGTCTGTTCGTACACGTCGCTTGCGTCAGCAACAGCCATACCATCAAGAGGAGCAATTCCGTTCGGAGTAGTAATCTTGATTGCATAGAGGCGGAACATTTCGGGTTGAGATTTATCGTTTTGGTCAAAACGTTCGGGTTTGAAGCTCCACATAAACTTCACGTCGCGAGGCAGAATAGCCTTAACCTGCGGCATTGCCAAGTAGTGGTTTACTGCGGCAGTATCGCGAGGCAGTGCGCAACCGATCTCCGAGCCCGGCATAACATTGTTGCCATAAGCCATCGGTGTGAGTTTTGCGAACAACGGGAACTCTTTTTCGAGCGCTTTCTGGTCAGCAGCATCTTGTTGTTTGCCCATTTCATTGAGCAGCGAGTCAGCAGTTTCAGCCTCAGCTTCAACACTTTCTTCAGCAGGTTGCATTGCAGCCAGCGCAGTCTTAACTGCATTGTTCACATTAACCAGAATCGGGTAGAATTCGGTATTGTCATAAGTTGTCCAGAACTCGAGTGATGCAGTTCCCTGAAGGAGCTTGCGGACACGTTCCGGATCCTTAACGCCCGGCAATTCGACCATAATTCTGTTAGAACCTTCGACACGTTGGATATTCGGAGAAGCTACGCCCAGGTGGTTGATACGATTGCTCAACACGTTGAATGAGTTTTCAACCGCAGCTTCACACTCTTTCTTCAATGCGTCGATAATATCGCTGTTAGAAGAGGTTGCACTTACATTTTGCAATTTTCTCAAATCGAAGATGTAGCTCAGACGACCCTCTGGAGCCAATCTGCTGTAGGCTTCGCTAAACAGTGTCAGGTAGTCTTTGTTACTATTGTCCTGCGCGGTTTTTGCTTCAGTCAAAGCAGCGTTGAACGCTTCGTCCTTGCTGTAGTTTGACAGCGAGCGGATAAGGTCTTCGACTGTGATTTCGAGCATTACGTTCATACCGCCACGAAGGTCGAGACCCAGATTAATCTCGTGTTCTTTGCAGTATTGGTAATCGAACTTGATAAAACCGAGGTTATAAACCGGAAGGTTTCTAACCGAATCCAAATAAGCCTGTTCGCCTTTTGGATAACTTAATGCTTTCTTTTCTACGTTTTTAGTAACCAACGTGAACGAAAGCTGGTAAGCACACGCGATAGCCAAAATTATCGCGAGGAATTTAATAGCGCCTTTGTTCTGCATTTTTGTTTAATTTATTGTTACTTATTAATCTTTTTATTCACAACAAGTTGCACCCTTGAAATGAGATTTTTCAAGGATTTCTGCACACTTTTTAGAGTGCAAAGATACATTTTTTTTTGATAGTTATCGTCTTTTTTCAAAAACTTTACGTTATATTAGCAAAAAATTTTACAACTTTATGACAAACACAACTACTTCAGCGCAAAAGTTTTGGGCGTTAGATTGGATTGAAAGTTTATTCGAAGGAACAAATATTGCCAGCAGCATTGTTGATACGATAACATTTATTGCGGCGTGTTTCATTTTGCTGTTTTTGGCGTGGATAGTGAATTGGGTATGCAACAAGGTCATTCTAAAGGCCATTATGAAGGGCATCAGACACACCTCGACCAAGTGGGACGACAGACTCGAAGAGCGCAAATTCTTCTCGCGAGCCATTAAACTGATTCCAATCATAATAATAATGATGTTCGTAAAAACCATATTCTCAGGTTATAACGAACAAACACTGAAAATTTGTGATATCATTTTGTGGTCGATTCTGACCTATATGCTGGTGCGCACGATATGTTCATTCTTAGACGCCACCAACGACATCTACGAGAGTCGAATGCCCGAGCAGACTATCAAGGGATACATTCAGAGCGCCAAAATAATTCTATACATCATCGGCGGGATTCTCGTCTTTATGTTGATTTTCGACAAACACCCCGAAGACCTGCTGATGGGACTCGGTGCCGGAGCCGCAATCATTACCCTTGTTTTCAAGGACACCATTCTCGGCTTTGTAGCCTCGATACAGCTTTCTGCTCAGGATATGGTGCGCAAGGGAGACTGGATTGAGATTCCCTCGGCTGCGACCGACGGCGTGGTGACCGAGATAAACCTCAACAGCGTGAAAGTCAGAAATTGGGACAACACCCTTTCTCTGATTCCAATTTACAAACTTGTCAGCGAACCATTCACAAATTGGCGCAATATGGAGGAGAGCGAAGGTCGTCGATTCAAACGCCCACTGATGATTAATATCCTCAGTGTAAGAGCATTAACCCCGCAAGAAATAGACGAGATAAAGAGTCACCCGTGGGTAGCTCCGTTGGCTGACACCCTGCAAACACTGACCGACACAAATAATTTCAATCCGTTTATTACTAACTTAGCGTTTTATCGCAACTATGTTGAGGCATACCTTAGAACAAACCCCAACATCAATGAAAAGTTACCCATATCTGTGAGATACCTCCAGACCACCGAGAATGGGCTTGTGCTGGAGATTTACGCATTCACAGCAGAAAAGGGCTTTGTCAATTATGAAAAAAAGGTCGCCGATGTATTCGACAACCTTATAGCTACAGCCCGACTTTTCCACATTGAACTCTATCAACGTGCTTCGGCAGTCAGACCTTTGATATAGACCTCATAGAGTTTTTCAACACCTTCGGGCAGCTCGATTTTGTGCTGCCAGCCTAAGTTGTGCAGCTTCGACGGGTCGGTCAATTTGCGAGGAGTACCATCAGGCTTGCTGGTATTAAATACAATTTCACCCTTATAATCAACCTTTTCTGCGATGAGTCGAGCCAACTCACCAATCGTGAGTTCCTTGCCCGTACCTATGTTTATATGACAATTGCGCGGCTCGGCCATACCCGCACACAAATCCGCCCAATCAACATTTTCCATCACAAAGACAGAGGCATCGGCCATATCCTCGCTCCACAAGAATTCTCTCAGCGGAGTACCCGTACCCCAAATCTCAACCGATGAATCAGTTACGCCATATTTGTTCATTTTTTCGATTACTGCATCAATGTTGCTACCGTCAACGCCCTCGACCGGTCGGCAGTTGAAATCCTGCCTGAGAGCCTCCATATTGCCCTCCATCAGACATTTTCCCAGATGGAATTTTCTCAACATCGCAGGCAGCACGTGTGATTTCTCCAAGTCGAAATTATCTCCCGGTCCGTAGAGATTCGTGGGCATTACGGCAATGAAGTTTGTGCCGTACTGCATATTGTACGACTCGCACATCTTCAGCCCCGCGATTTTGCTGATGGCATAAGGCTCGTTTGTGTACTCCAGCGGCGAGGTCAGCAACGCATCTTCTGCCATCGGCTGCGCAGCGTCTCTCGGATAGATACAGGTCGAACCCAGAAACAACAATTTTTTCACTCCACTCAGATAAGCCTGATGAATAACATTGGCTGCAAGAATGATATTTTCGTAGATAAACTGCGCACGATAGGTATTATTAGCCATAATACCGCCAACCTTTGCCGCAGCCACGAATACATACTCAGGGCGCTCAGCAGCAAAGAACTCAGCCGTAGCACGCTGGTCGGTCAAGTCCAATTGAGAGTGTGTTCGGGTAATGATATTGGTGTATCCCTTTGCTCGCAGGTTTCGTTCGATGGCACTACCCACCAAGCCTCTGTGACCTGCTACATATATTTTTGCATCTTTATTCATTGCTCACAAAAAATCAGAAAAATTTTTTATTAGACTTATTGATCATAAAGTCTTTGAGGTAGAATGGCTCGAAATAGGCCGTATCCACGAACTTACCCTGAGTGAACATCTCGAACGATTCGGCAACCATACCGCGAGCCGAGGGCTGCACGTCCCAATACTTAAGGTTAAGTTTTGCCAGCGGCTCGACACACTTCGCAGCGCCACTGCCAAATATCACCAACTCGCGACCATCGTTAAATTGTCCGAAACTTTTTTCATCAATTATCTCTGCAGACACAGGTGTAAGTTCTTTCAGGTCGAAAGAAAACAGTTGAGTATAAACCTCCATTCTGCGAGCATCAATCATAGGACAAAAAACAGCCTGCTCGGGATTCTCAACCTCGAGCAAACCTGCATCATAATCCTCAAGAGCCACTCGCACCATCGACCTCAGACTCGGCACCGCAATGAGTGGAATAGCGGCTCCATAACACAGACCCTTCGCCATCGAGACTCCGATGCGCAATCCCGTATACGAACCGGGTCCCATACCTACGGCTACGGCATCAAGGTCGTCGGCATTAATGTGGTTCTCTTCGAACAGTTCCTTTATATAGACACCCAAATCCTGAGCGTGATTCCGCTCACGAGCATTCTCCCTCAGAGAAATCAACCTTCCCGAGCGAGACAATGCTACGGAACAGACTTCGGTACCTGTTTCTATATTTAATATCAGTGACATAATCCACAAAAAATTATGCCACAAAGGTACTGATTATTTTTCAATTCGCATTATTTAGCCTGGTAAAAGCATCTCTTCGGAGATTCGACCTTACCGTCTGCAATAAGTTTTTTGATAGCTTTATCAACGATTGCCTTCTCTACGCCCGAAACTTCGGCTATTTCGGCACTCTTCATTGCACGTGCTTCATTTTTCAGCACTTCCATAATTTTTTCTTCGTTCATAACTGTTCAGTTTTTATTATATAACGGTTAATCATATACTATATTATCTGCCCTCTTGTAGCAATAATTATTACAAATATCGCACCCTATCGGCTATACAAAGTTAAAAAAATAATCCTCATATTTCTTAATCTGACAACGATTTTTTACCTTTGCAGATGAAAATTTGAAAATCACACAGCAAAAACATTCTGTAATGAGAGAATTCGACCTCATAGTAATCGGCGGAGGCCCTGCCGGAATGATGGCTGCCGGAACAGCAGCTCGTCGTGGACATAGCGTAGCACTGCTCGAAAAGATGGAAAAACTCGGGCGCAAACTCCGAATCACCGGAAAGGGACGCTGCAACCTGACAAACAGCAAACCTCAAGCCGAAATTCTTGAGAAGGTGCGCTCGAATGCAGATTTTTTTGCCTACTCGCTCAGCGAATTCTCGAATCTCGACACCATCGACTTCTTCGAACGCAACGGTCTCGAAATCAACATCGAACGCGGAAGTCGCGTATTCCCTGCCAGCGGAAAGGCGTGGGACGTAGCCGATTGTCTGAAGGAGTGGATTGAGGAGTCGGGTGTAAATGTATTTTGCAACTGCAAAGTTACGGCTATTGAACGAAACGGAAATATCGGTTTCAGACTCACCGTAAACGAAAAGAACGAAACGTGGAGCTACTATTGCAAAAAGATAATCATCGCAACGGGTGGCGTATCCTACCCGGCAACGGGTTCGACCGGCGACGGATATATGTTCGCCAGCCGTCTGGGACACAACATCGAAGAGGTGCGTCCTGCTTTGGTAGCACTGGAAACTGACAAAAAATATCTGCCCGAACTGAAACGTCTCGAACTGAAGAATGTAAATCTCGACCTTATTATAGATGGTGAGTCAATTGACGAACGCTTCGGACAGATGATGTTCACCGAATTTGGCATTGATGGTCCGATTGTGTTGCAGTTGAGCCGTCAGGTGGTAGATGCGCTGATTGAGGAACGCGACGTGGTGCTGAGTCTCGACCTGAAACCTACGCTGAGCAAAAAGACTCTCCAGGAGAGAATCGCACGCGAACTGCCCGAAATCTCACGTGGCGGAATGGTTAAGGTATTGCTCGAAAAGATGATGCCGCGCCCGATGATTCGCCCCGTGTGCAGCGAGGCCGGCGTCGACCCAAAACTCTTCGTAGACAAACTGACCGACGAACAAAAGCTGGCATTGATTAATACGATGAAGGATTTCCGACTGAAGATTACCGATTACCGTCCGTTCGAGGAGGCAATCGTTACGGCAGGCGGCGTTGACTGCTCGCAGGTAAATCCTCGCACACTTGAGTCGAAGCTCGAAAAGGGAATCTACTTCGCAGGCGAGGTGCTTGACATCGACGCAGACACAGGCGGTTATAATCTCCAGATAGCATTCTCGACAGGTTATGTCGCAGGTTTGTTAAAATAGCA
>JAZOQL010000068.1:0-16164 GCA_045656065.1 Rikenellaceae bacterium
CTCAGCACCTCGTTCTGCCGAGAAAATCCAATCCTCTAACTTATATGAGTAATATTTATTGCCGAAAGACTCCACAAAACAACTCTCCTTGCCTCGTGGGTAGATTACCTCCTTGGGGCTGAGGTTCGACATCAGGCGGTCGATGTAATCGACCTTGCCGTATGCTGCGAAGAATTCACCCGTAGACATATCAAGGAAGGCTGCTCCGCAGTCGCGCTGTCCGAAATAGACCGCTGCCAAAAAGTTATTTTCGCGATTGTCCAGATTCGTATCGCTCAGTATGACACCCGGAGTCACCAGCTCGGTAATGCCCCTCTTAACGATACCCTTTGTCAGTTTCGGGTCTTCGAGCTGGTCGCAGATTGCCACACGCTGACCCGCACGCACCAACTTCGGAAGATATGTATCCAATGCGTGGTGCGGGAATCCCGCCAACTCGACAGACGATGCCGAGCCGTTGGCACGCTTTGTGAGCGTGATGCCCAAAATCTTGCTCGCCTTTATTGCATCATCTCCGAATGTTTCATAAAAGTCGCCTACTCGGAACAGCAGTATCGCGTCAGGGTGTTTTGCCTTGACATCATAATACTGCTTCATCAGCGGCGTCTCGGCATATTTCTTTTCGATTTTAGCCATTGCAGACACTCCTATTCCACGATATGCGCAATGAGAGTTGCAGCGCTACAATCGTCAACATACACATTTACATACTCGCCAGCCTTGTGTCCTTTACCCGGAAATACTGCCATTTTATTTTGAGAAGTGCGACCGCACAAATCATCTTTATCTCGTTTCGATTCACCCTCAATCAGCACTTCAAACACCTTGCCCACATCTTGTCTGTTACTCTGCAGCGAGAGTTCGTTCTGCAACTCAATCACCTCATTCAGACGGCGAATCTTCTCCTGTTCGGGAATATCGTCGACCATCTTGCGGGCTGCGTAGGCCTGTGGTCGTTCAGAGTATTTAAACATATAGGCCGAAGCATATCCCACCTCGCGCATAAGCGAGAGCGTAGCCTGATGGTCCTCTTCAGTCTCGGTACAGAAACCTGAGATAAGGTCGGTGGTAATAGCACAATCGGGCATAGCACGTCGGATTGCTGCAATTCTATCCAAATACCACTCGCGGCTGTATTTTCTGTTCATCAGTTCGAGCATTCGAGTGCTGCCCGACTGAGCAGGCAGGTGTATTGCACGACAGATATTCGGGTGCGAAGCTATACAAGCTATCAGTTCATCGCTCAAATCCTTGGGGTGTGACGTAGCAAAGCGCACTCTGAGCAGCGGACTCACCTCGGCAACCATTGCCATCAATTCGGGGAATCCCACCTCGCCGAACCTGTACGAATTGACATTCTGCCCCAGCAGCGTAACTTCACGATAGCCTCTTTCGAAAATATCTCTCACCTCTGCCATAATGGTTTGCGGATCGCGACTGCGCTCTCTGCCTCGAGTGAACGGCACTACACAGTATGAACACATATTGTCACAACCTCGCATAATAGACACAAATGCCGAAACACCATTCTTATCGAGTCTGACCGGAGATATTTCAGCATAGGTCTCCTCTCTTGAGAGCAATACATTCACACCGCGTGTTCCCGATGCTGCATCACACAGCAATCGCGGCAAATCTCTGTAAGCATCCGGCCCCACTACGACATCTACAATCGGTTCGCGTTCAATCAGTTCATCTTTCAGGCGCTCGGCCATACAGCCTATTACGCCCACAAGCAGCGCACGTTTGCGTTTCTTGTAGACCTTAAATTCGTTCAACCGCCCCCAGATGCGCTGTTCGGCATTATCACGCACCGAACAGGTATTCACCAAGATTACATCTGCCTCGGCAATCTCCTCGGTGTAGACATATCCGTGTTCCGAAAGAATCGAGACAACAACCTCCGAATCGCCACGATTCATCTGGCAACCATAGGTCTCGATATAGAGTTTTTTACCAGCACCAACTTGTGCCACAAATTCAGGTTTAATATTTTGCATCATAACATTCATCTATTTTCCGCGCTCGGGATAAGCAATTCGCGCGTGGTATATATTGGCAAGTTTTATTTTCAATTCCTCTTTTACTGCGGCAATCTCCTTGAGCGAGAGTTCCGACTGGTCGTATTGGTGAGCTCGGGTCTGAATCTCGACAATCTTGTCAACCAAATCCGACAGCGACTCGAACGAATGGTCCTCAAGCGTGCGCGATGCCGCCTCAACCGCATCACATATCATACAGATAGTCACCTCCTTGCTGCGAGGCAGCGGACCCGGATAGACAAAATCTTCGCGATTGACACCCTCTGGCGTAAGGTTCATCTGCTTTGAATAGAAATAGTATATGATTGACGTTCCGTGGTGCGACTCAATGAACTCGAGCACAACTTTGGGTATTCTGTTCTTATGAGCCAAAGCCACACCCTCGCTGACGTGACCTCGAATTATTGCAGCGCTCTCTACCGGAGTTATATCCGTATGCGGATTATAGCCCGCAGTCTGATTCTCAACAAAATACTCTGGATTTGCAATTTTGCCTATATCGTGATACAAAGCACCCGTGCGAGCAAGCAGCGGATTGGCTCCGACCACCTTTGCCACCACCTCGGCGAGATTTGCCACCTGCAACGAGTGTTGGAACGTTCCCGGCGCCTTCTGAGACAACTCGAGCAACAACTTCTGGTTCGTATCACTCAGCTCAAGCAGGGTGATATCGCTCACAAATCCGAACAATTTTTCAATCAGATATATCAATTGATAAAGTCCCAGCAGGAAGAGCGCGCTCAGCAGGAACCAGATGTATTCGCCCAAATTTATCTCCGAGAATCCACCAAACTGAATCATCTGCATCGCAGTATATGTTATTGCAGATGAGAGTAGTACGGCTCCCGTAGCCCAGAACATCCGGTTTCTTCGGTAAGAGCTTCTCAGCACAAAGAGTCCCACGATGCCGGCGATAAAGTTCACCACAAAAAACTCCATAGGCTTGGGCACTATCAGCATACAGAACAACAGCGACACTACGAATTCAAACACTGCCATTCTGACGTCAAAGAATGTCATCACAAATATCGGCACAATGGCAAACGGTATGACATAGATATTCAGCCACTGAGTATGCACAACCGACGAACACAACAATGCCATAAAGAGATATATCGTCAACATAAACAGCACATTACGCATTTCGCGCGAAAACTCTGTTCGGAAATATCTCATAAATATATAGCTCAGCAACAGCAGTATGACCACAATCACGAAATAGCCCATTCTGATTACCAGACTGTTGCCCTCATTGACTCTTAATTCGAAGGATTTCGACAACGATGTCAAACGCGCAAAAACCTCTCTATCAATTAATTGACCCGCCGACACAACCACTTCGTTTCGTCCGATTATGCCGCGCGTCGTCGGAATATCCCTCAGCTCGCTTGCCTTCAGTTTTTCGTTGAACGACTCGTCATACTCATACATTGGCGAGATGTAATTTACCAGCATCAAATCGCCATACTTTTTCGAGATTCGCTCAGGCAACGTTGCCATCTTTTCAACCAGCCTCTGTATTGCGCTCTCTTTCGTAAAAAGCTCATTTACAGAAATCTGGTCGATACGGTCACCATAATCCACCCGAATAAGTTTCTCGCCCGAGACCTGGTCTATGGCATACTTGTTCTTCTCTGAGATTATCCCCTTGTCATAAATTTCGTTCAGGATACGAGCCAAAGCTACGCCTACGGCCTGACGCTCGGTCAGGTCATCGCTCAGAAACGGGCGCGAAATTTCCATCTGTCTGTCCGTAATCGAGAACTCAGACTTGACCATATTCAGCGCCTGCTGACGCACCTGAGCATTAAGCCTGTAGACCGGAATGTAGTTCTCCTGAGCACTGCGGCGGTCATTCTCGATTTCGGCATCGCTCTTGAAAATCGGAATATCAAACGGTGCCTTCAGTGTTGCGTGATTCCAGCGCTCGCCCTCACGATAATCGCCAAGAAATTTGCCCGAATTGGGCATCATCCCAAGCATCAATATCGCTGCAATGACATATACCGAAAACCTTAAAAATTTCTCTTTTTTCATCAGAGCCAGATTTTATTCTTCTATTGATTTGAATCCTTCTCCGTAGATGTCGTGCGCATTTGAAATCACGATAAAAGCCTTTGGATCAACCTGATGTATATACTCTTTGACTCTCGAAATTTCGCGACGGCTCACTACGAGAAATATCATATTCCTATCCTCTTTTGTGTACATTCCCTTAGCCGAAATGTATGTGCCCGAACGTTTCATTTCGTGGAGGATAAGGTGTTCGAGCTCATCTCTTTTCTCAGAGAAGATGAACAGCACATTGTTGTTCGAACCGCCATCTACGACAAATTCGAGCATTTTCGAGCTCATAAAAATCACAATCAGCGAATACATCGGCATCAGCCACTCGCCAAAGACCGCAAGACCCAGCAATGTGATGCTCGAATCGACAATCAACACCGCACGCGAAAGTCTCAAATGGGTATACTTGTGGACAATCATCGCGATAATATCCGAGCCCCCAGACGTAGCGTGGGTCTTGAACACCAAACCAAGTCCCAGACCAAAGATTGTTCCACCAAACAGACACGATAAAAGTATATCTTCCGAGAGGTTAATGTTACCACCGAGGATTGTAGCGGGGTCAGTTCCGCCGAACAATACGGTCAGCGCATTCATCATCAGCGGACACAGGATAGAGACCACAACGGTTTTTCCGCCGAACTTTGCTCCGAACATCTTCAGAGCAATCAGCAACAGCGGGATATCCATAAACAGCCCGAAAGTTCCGACCATAATATCGGGGAAGAAGTGATTCAAAACGATACCGATACCGTAAACACCCCCAGGAATAATCTTATAGGGCGTGATGAACAATACGTAGGCCAAAGCCATCAAAAAGCTACCTACCACAAGATAAGCGCCCTGTTTCCAAAACTTAGCATCTTTCAATTTTTCTGCAATTGCACCCATATTGATGTACACTTAAAATATAATTTCACAAAAATGTATTAAACCTTATTCTTGCAAAATTACATTATTTGCAGCAAACAGCATAAATTTTAGGAAGAAAAATTGTACTTTTGCAAAAAGTTTCAACTATGTTAATTGTTTTATTGGTTATAGCAGCCTATTTGCTGGGTTCGATACCGAGCGCAGTATGGATTGGCAAACGATTTTATGGAATAGATGTCAGACAGTATGGCAGTCACAATGCCGGAGCCACAAATACACTCAGGGTATTGGGCAAAAAAGCTGCTCTGTTTGTATTTCTGATTGACGCTCTAAAGGGATTTGCGGCAGTGTCATTGGCGACATTTTCGCCCTATTTTGCGGGTAGCGACCCTCTGTTCAATCTGAAAATCGGATTGCTGGCGGCGGCTGTATTCGGACACATATTCCCGATTTTTGCAGGATTTCGCGGAGGTAAGGGCGTAGCTACTTTGGCTGGTGCTATGTTGGCTGTCTACTGGCCGGCAGTGCTCTTGTGTCTGGCATCGTTTGTTGTGATATTGGCTCTGACCAAATACGTATCACTGAGTTCTATTTCAGCAGGAATTCTGCTGCCGATTTATGTGGTATTTGTATTCGGCGAAAGATCAACATCGCTAATTATAACTTGCTGTGTAATAGCAATATTACTCATCTTCACACACTCAAAAAATATCCGCAGACTGCTCAACGGCAACGAGTCGAAAATAAACTTCTCGGGACGCAGATAGCTCTCACCGCCCCGAAATGGTCAGCGCTCAGACTCTCTCCAATCACAAGGGTCTGATGTCGGGAACATAGTCGATGGAGATTGTGTCGTCGGGGTTGTGAGTCGCAGCAATGAGGTCGAACTCTATTTCGCAATCAATCGCATTTTGCTCGATATACCGCTGTGTAGCACACACCAGCGACTCGAACTTCTTGACCGTCAGCGCCTCGTATGGCGTAGTCAGCCCATTTGCCTTGCGACATTTAACTTCAACAATGTGAATCACATCGTCCCGGCGAGCCACGATGTCGATTTCATATCTGCCACTGCGCCAATTTTGAGCCAGAATTTCAAAACCACGCGAATACAAAAATCGGGCAGCGGCCTGTTCGCCTCTCTGCCCGATCTCTGTTTTATCAATTTTAGTCTTCATCTACCGAATTAATTTTATCCATCACAGCCTTAGCTGCAGCCTGTTCGGCCTCTTTCTTCGAGGACCCGCTTCCGCAACCAGCCTCACGATTATTAATGATAATCGAAGACCTGAACACCGGCATATTTTCCGAATAATTTTCCGCAGGCTCGGTCTCAAACCTTATCTGCTTGTGACACTTCTGAGCCCACTCAATCACCCTACTCTTAAAATCGGTCTCGGTCTGAATCAACTCATCAAGATTAAAGAACCCCTTGAGTATCTTATTAATAATCAAACGATTGATGAAATTATAACCTTTATCAAGGTAAATAGCACCAATCATAGCTTCAAAGGCATCGCCATACAGATGCTTCTGGTGGTGAGCCACGTTATGCTGTAAAACGACATAACGATTTAGCCCGATTTCGGTGCTTATGCTGTTCAGAGTACTACGGCTAACTATTTTCGAGCGTAATTTAGTCAGAAAGCCTTCGCTTTTATCGGGAAATTCTATGAATAAGTAGTCTGAAACGATTGATTCTAAAACGGCATCACCCAAGAATTCCAAACGCTCATTATTCATCGTTCGGCCATCTTCGAGTGTTATCGAGGCCGAACGGTGAATAAGTGCCAATTTATAGAGTTCAATATTATCGGGACAAATTCCAAAGACATTGTGAATCGCCCTATAATACTCTTTATCTGCTCCGAACCTTAATTTAAAAGGACGAAGTAAAAAATTCATCTTCTATCTTCGTGACTACAATTTACGGAAGATAACAGTCGAGTTGTGACCTCCGAATCCGAAAGTGTTGCTCATCACAGCGCGAACGTCGCGACGTTGAGCCACGTTTTCGGTCAGGTTCAACTTC
Source organism: Rikenellaceae bacterium (assembly GCA_045656065.1). Classification (GTDB taxonomy): domain Bacteria; phylum Bacteroidota; class Bacteroidia; order Bacteroidales; family Rikenellaceae; genus CAJGBR01. The sequence continues at coordinate 7,015 of JAZOQL010000068.1, forward strand.
GGATCGATCTTTTCGTCTCTGTTCTGGAGGTTGATGGTCGGAGGCACGATGCCTTTAGTGATTGCCATAATACCAGCCAGAGCCTCGATTGCACCCGTTGCACCCAGCAAGTGACCTGTCATTGACTTGGTCGAGCCGATGTTGATGCCATAAAGCGCATCGCCGAATGTTGATTGGAGAGCCAAAATTTCTGCTACGTCACCAACCGGTGTTGATGTTCCGTGTGTATTGATATAGTCGATATCTTCAGGGTTCATTCCTGCATCTGCCAATGCAGCCTGCATTGCGCGACGAGCACCATTACCATCTGATGCCGGAGCAGTCATATGGTAAGCATCTGCGCTCATACCGCCGCCACAGATTTCTGCATATATCTTAGCGCCACGTGCTACTGCGTGTTCATACTCTTCAAGCATCAATGCACCAGCACCTTCACCCATAACGAAACCATCGCGATCGCGGTCGAACGGACGTGATGCTCCTTGAGGGTCATCATTTCGGGTTGAGATTGCAGACATTGCGTTGAAGCCGCCGATACCCGGTTCGTTGATTGCTGCTTCCGAGCCACCGGTCAAGATGATATCTGCCTGTCCGTTACGAATAATGTTGAGGGCATCGATAAGTGCGTGATTTGATGATGCACACGCCGATACAGTACAATAGTTCGGACCTTTGAATCCGTACTTCATTGAGATATGACCTGCTGCGATGTCAGCAATCATACGTGGAATGAAAAACGGACTCATTCGCGGAGTATAACCTCCCTCCACGAAATCTCTCACTTCATTAAAGAACGATCCCAGACCGCCGATACCTGAAGCCCAGATTACGCCTGCGGTTTCGAGATTGATTTTTTCGAGGTCGAGACCTGAATCTTTTACTGCTTGGTCAGCTGCTACGAGGGCAAACTGTGCAAAAAGGTCATATTTTTTTACCTCTTTTCTATCGAAGTGGTTCAGTGGGTCATATCCTTTTACCTCTGCTGCGAAACGTGTTTTAAATTTTGATGCATCAAAACGTGTGATAGGACCAACGCCGCTAACACCGTTTTCGAGGTTGATAAAATATTCTTCAGGACTGTTTCCCAGTGGGTTTAACGTACCAATACCAGTGACAACTACTCGTCTTTGTTTCATAAATTTAATTAGGATATTTAGTTGTGCTTAGCAATCAGTTTTTCTCAATACCTTAAAAACGCAACTCATACTTGTTCCCCGTTCGTTTTATGGAATAGGGAACAAGCTGATATTGCACTTAAATGGTATTCGAACTACTGTTTTTTAGACGCGATATAAGAGATTGCATCTCCAACAGTCGCGATTTTTTCAGCGTCTTCATCTGGAATAGAAATATCAAATGCTTTTTCAAATTCCATAATGAGTTCGACGGTGTCCAGTGAATCTGCACCAAGGTCGTTTTGGAAATTAGCTGCAGGTACAACTTCTTCTGCATTTACGCTCAGTTTGTCTACGATAATTTCAACGACTTTAGAAGCTACTTCTTGTGACATGTTTTTTCTTTTTAAGTTCAACAATAATCTCTTTATGATTCGACATAAATATTGTAAAAAAACAAATATTTAGAACGAATCTTTTGCAAAAGTATAACTTTTTTCCTTAACTTTGGCATCGAATTCAAACTTTTTGATAACATTTTTTAACTATTACTTTACAAAACATTAATAATGAGGAATATAGCAATATTCGCTTCTGGTAGTGGGACCAATGCTGAAAATATCATACAACATTTTAAGAATTCGGAATTGGCTCGAGTCAAAATTGTGCTCTGCAATAAACCTGACGCATTTGTGCTCGAACGTGCAAAGCGACTCGGAGTTGAAGCTGCAACTTTCAATCGTCAACAATTCAACTCGGGTGAGGTATTGAAAATGTTGCGTGATGCGCAGACCGACTACGTAATTCTTGCAGGATTTTTGTGGCTTATGCCACAGGACATTCTCGCCGAGTATGAAGGTCGTGTAATAAATGTACACCCTGCGCTGTTGCCGAACTACGGCGGCAAGGGTATGTATGGGGACAATGTTCACAAAGCCGTTGTTGCTGCGGGCGAAAAATTTTCGGGAATTACCGTACACTTGGTGAATGAACATTACGACAGCGGCGACACTCTGTTGCAGGCTACCGTAGCGCTCGAGGAGGGCGAGACTCCAGACTCACTGGCTCAGAAGATTCACCGACTCGAATACGCCTATTTCCCCATCGTGGCAGAGACCGAAATCAAACGAATATTTTACTCTGAATAAATCTGAACAAATAACCTTTAATATATATATTATGAGATTACTTTTGATAAGCAATTCGACAAATGCTGGTGAAGCATATCTCGAATACCCGAAAGAAAACATCAATCAATTTTTAGGCGACATCAAAGATGGAATCATCTTTGTTCCCTATGCAGCAGTTTCATTCTCTTATGACGAATACCTCACAAAGGTTCAGAATCGTTTTAATGATTTTGGTGCTAAGATTGAATCTGTACACAACTTCGAGAATCCGGCTGAAGCTATCCGCAATGCTAAGGCTATCGTAGTTGGTGGCGGTAACACTTTCCACCTGGTAAAATGTATGCAGGAGACAGGCGTTATGGACGCCATTCGCGAAAGAGTATTGGCTGGCATTCCGTATATTGGCTGGAGCGCAGGTTCAAACGTATCTTGCCCGACATTGTGCACAACAAACGATATGCCTATTGTTGAGCCTCAGTCGTTCAACACTTTGGGTTTGATTCCGTTCCAGATTAATCCTCACTACCTCGACGCACACCCTGACGGTCACGCTGGCGAGACTCGCGAACAACGCATCATCGAATACATCGCAGCAAATCGCCAAATGTACGTAGCAGGTCTGCGCGAAGGTTGTATGTTCCTGGTTGAGGACGACAAACTGACATTGATTGGCAAACGTCCGTTGCGCGTATTCCACTACGGAGAGGAGACTCGCGAATACAACGCTAACGACGACCTCTCATTCCTGATGAAACGATAGTGATTCACACTATATAACGCAACCGCCCGGCTCACTCACGAGTCGGGCGGTTTGCGTGTTTGGTATATGCTCGGGATATTACATAAATCCCAATTCGAGTTTAGCCTCGTCGGACATCATACTATGATCCCACTGCGGCTCGAATGTAAGGTCAACCTTGACCTGAGTCACTCCCTTAACCAACGCTACCTGATTATTGACCTGCTTGAGCAGTTCGTCTGCCATAGGACAATTCGGAGCCGTCAGTGTCATCGAGATATTTGCCACACCATCGGGTTCGACATCTATGTCATAAATCAGTCCCAAGTCATAAATATTTACGGGTATCTCGGGGTCGTAGATATTTCTCAATACGAGCACAATGTTTGTCTCAATTTCCAATATTTCTTCCGGTGTCATAATGCAATCTATTTTTGTGGAGCGTTTGCAAATGCCAACGCATACATTTTCATCTGTTTAATCATTGCCAAAAGGCCGTTTGCGCGAGTAGGTGAAAGATTCTCCTTCAGCCCGATTCGGTCGATGAACGACAACTCCGAATCGAGAATCGCCTGTGGAGTCTGTCCACTCAGAACACGTATCAGCAACGTAATGATACCTTTGGTTATGATGGCATCACTATCGGCTGTGTAGTAAACCTTCCCATCTCGCATCTGTGCATCGACCCAAACTCGCGATTGGCAACCCTTGATTATATATTGGTCTGTTCTGTGGTTAGGGTCAATCTCAGGCATATCCGATGATAGTTCAATCAGATACGAATACTTATCGAGCCACTCTTCAAACTCCGAGAACTCATCGACGATTTCATCTTGTATTTGTTCGATAGTCATTGTATCAATATATTTATTTCATTATTTAACAATCTCATTAATTACCGTTCCCGAGGCCGACTCAGGAATGGGTATTCTCAAAATCGCAGCCAAAGTTGCAGCCACATCACACATATCCACACTGCGCACAACTGTTGTTCCGCCTGTGAGAGTCCAGCCACTCCAAATCATCGGGACATTGGTGTCATACCTGAACGCCGAGCCCGAATCGGCAACTGCGCCATCTGCATCTTCAATCCACCCCGGCAGCAGATTTATATATATATCACCCGATGTTCTCGGGAAGAAACCATTCTGTATCTTGCGCATAACGCCATTGGGGAATCCGCTATTTTGCAGAGCCGTGGCTGTTATGGCATTTGACACTCCTCTGAACTGAATTGCAAAGCCCGCCACCATATTATGAACATCTTCCAATTTCAACCCTTTGGCATAAATCTCGCGGCGATTGAGATAGAGCTGACGGTCGTTGTAGTAGGTCACCCACTCGCCGGGACCCAGCTGCGCACTGAGAAATCCGTTGATTATCGCCTTGAAATGCAGCGAATTAAAATATCCCGACAGAGCCTTATCATCTTCCACTACGCGGTCGGACATACCTCGCGATGAGGTCATCATCACCAGCACCTTTCCCTCGCCCACCTGAATATCCAAGAACGACAACAAATCGCCAATGGCAACATCGAGTCTGTAGAGCGCATCTTCGAGTTCGCGAGAATCGGGACCATATTTTTTTGATATTTCACCAAACGGCTCGAGCACGACAGTCAGCATATCGGGCACCTCGTCGCGACCCAAATCCTCGTATATAACAGCCTTTTTAACGAAGTCGAAAATCATCTCCGTTGCAAAGGGCGTAGCCATAAGCTCGGCATAGTTGCGATTTTGTCTCTGGGCAAACAGCTGGCTGATAAAAGATTTCGATGCCGAATCGGACTGAATAACCGTTTGTCGGTTTGAAATGTATCGCTTGCTGTTGAGCAACGTAGCCCACACCTGTGTAGTGTAGGTGTTATACGAAGTTGAGGCATTATAATTTCTGCACCATTCGGGCAGTCGCTCCATATAGTAGCTGCTTGTCTGCCACTTGCCCTTCAGAGTGTCAAACCAATATGCAGCATCAGCCATACGTCCACCTGCGATTACTGCATTCGAGGCATTCACCGCGATACTCATCGAGCGCGAATTCGGACGATAACGTTTCAGCTGGTCGCCAATGGTGCTGACCACAAGTTTTCGGGCAGAGACCCGACCTCGATTCTCATCGTCGCTGCCGAGTCCGTTAAAATTTTTATCATCTTCGATTCTCACCGTTTCATTCGTAGTAAAATCTTTCCACGACGATGAAATCACACCGTGGCTGCTTGGATTTGCGCCCGTAACTATCGTGGCAATTCCCGCCGCAGTATTTGTCTGAGCAAAATCATAACCCGCAGAACTAAAGGTTACACCCCTGTCTTGCAGACGTTTAATGCCTGTTTTCCCGATATTTGATTCGAAACGCGAGAGGTAGTCGCTGCGCATTCCGTCAATGACGATATTCACCACCAGACGAGGCTCTGGCTCAGCTGCACCGAGCGGAGAGGCTCCCCACAACAGGAGCGAAAATAATACTAATTTGCGAAAAAATTTCATTTACAATCTCTTTAGCGCGCAAAGGTAACTATTTTTGAAAAATTATTCGTACATTTGTTCAAATTTCAGATATTATGATTGACAAAAAATACCTGCCCTATGTAGAGGGACTGATAGAACTTGCCATAAGCGAGGATATCGGAGACGGCGACCATTCGTCGTTGGCGACCATTCCGGCAGAACGCCGTGGTCGAATGAGATTGTTGGTTAAACAACCGGGCATCATTGCGGGCATCGAGGTAGCCAAGATGATTTTCAAGCGTCTTGATTCGGAAATCACCTTCGACCAGCGCATCGAAGATGGCACCCGAGTAGAGGTTGGCGACGTAGCATTTTACATCGAGGGCCGCACACAATCGTTGTTGCAGGCCGAACGCATCGTGCTGAACATTATGCAGCGTATGAGTGGCATCGCTACCCAAACGGCAGTCTATGTCAAGGAGGTCGAGGGTCTGAAGTGTCGCATATTGGACACACGTAAGACTACGCCGGGTGCGCGAGTGCTCGACAAGTTGGCAGTAAAGATTGGCGGCGGAGATAACCACCGAATGGGGCTGTTCGATATGATAATGCTCAAGGACAACCACATCGACTTTGCTGGCGGAGTCTACAATGCCATAATGAAGACCAAGGAGTATCTTGCTCGCACAGGTCGCACATTGCCTATCGAGGTTGAGGTGCGCACGCTCGAGGATATTGACGAAGTATTCCGCGCAGGTGGCGTTGAGCGCATTATGTTGGATAATTTCACTCCTGAACTCACTCGCATAGCCGTTGAGAAAATTGGCGACCGCAGCGAAATCGAATCATCAGGCGGCATTACATTGACAAATTTGCGCAGCTATGCAGAGTGTGGCGTAGACTTTGTATCTGTGGGTGCTCTGACACACCAAATCAAGAGTTTGGATATGAGTCTGAAGGCTTGCGAATAATAGTTTTACACTGCTCAAAAATAACGCCGCCCGGCTCACTCACGAGTCGGGCGGTCGTGTGGTTAACTACCAATAATGTGTAGTTATTTTGGGGGTTGTTCGCGATATTTGATTGAGTTGCTTCTTGGGTTACTTTTTGAATCTCTCGAGATGCCCGCCTTTCTGAATTCTTCCTCAAGATATTCGCTCTCGACGTGTACAATTGCTCTTTCTGGCAATACATCTATTTTAACAGAATTTATCTCTTGAACTCTGTTATTGACTTCATTATACTTCTGTTCGTCTAAAACTAAAATTGGGAGATAACAAGGCACTGGGTAAGAGATTCCAACAATATTAACATCAAATTGATATAATGTTGATTTTTCGGGTTTTACGACAATTAGCCATTCACCTGTTTTTAACTCTTTGCGAGTAGCTTTAGGACCACCTACCATTTTGATTCCAGACATTGTGCGAGGATTAAGCACACATCTGATTCTTGTAGAGTCGCCCTTTTGAATAAACCTACGTTCTGCCAACAGTAGAAAACCTTTGTAATTCTTTCTCTCCGGGTCATTAGGTGATGTCTCTCGAAATAATTTTCGGCGGCGCTCAGTTTCTGATTTAAAGTCAGGGGTATCTGGCACTTGTGCAAAGATGCTCACAGCTCCAGTGATTAGGGCTATCAACAGTATTATTCTTTTCATAAACTTACTGTAAATTAAGTTTCACAAAGTTATGTAATGAGAAATTACAAAACAAATAGTAGCAACGAAAAAAAAATCCGCCTGATGCTATGTCAGACGGATTTATGTTTAGGAATAAGGATTGTTGCTACTCAGCCAGCAGCGCCTGCTCGAGCACCTCTTCGATAAAGGTTACATACTTGAATGTCATATCCTTAATGTAATCAGCCTTTATTTCCGAAATGTCTTTGCGATTATCTTCGCTCAGGATTATGGTGTTGATTCCCGAACGTTTCGCAGCCAATATCTTTTCGCGAATGCCGCCTACGGGCAGAACGCGGCCTCGGAGCGTAATCTCGCCCGTCATCGCAATCTTTTCTGCAACCTTGCGGCCTGTGTATGTCGACATCAACGACGTCACCATCGTGATACCCGCACTCGGCCCATCTTTCGGAATGGCGCCCTCGGGCACGTGTATGTGAACATCATAGTCGGTGAACTTCTCAGCTGGGATTCCATACTCCTCAGCGTGCGCCTTAACCCACTGCAGAGCGAGCGTCGCTGACTCCTTCATAACATCTCCCAGATTACCTGTCATCGAGAGCACTCCCTTGCCGCGATTCAGCGCAGACTCGATATAAAGTATATCTCCACCCACCTCTGTCCAAGCTAAACCTGTCACTACGCCAACAATCGAGTTACCCTCATACATATCTGTTCTGTAACGCGGTACTCCCAAAATAGTTTCGATATCTTTAGGCGTGATTTCCATTGAGAACTTCTCCTCCATACCGATCTGTTTTGCTCGGTATCTCACAAGTTTAGCAATGTGTTTATCCAGCGAGCGTACTCCCGATTCGCGAGTGTACTCTGAAATGACCTTTTCAATCGAGGTCTTGGGCAGTCTGAATTGACGACCTGTCACTCCGTGTGCAGCCAACTGCTTCTGGATAAGGTGCTTGCTTGCAATCTCTATTTTGTCTTCGAGAGTGTATCCCGAAACGTTAATCATCTCCATACGGTCGCGCAGCGCAGGCGAAATCGACGCAATGTTGTTTGCCGTAGCAATGAACAGAACTTTCGACAAGTCATACTCCTGGTCGAGGTAGTTGTCGTGGAACGTAGTGTTCTGTTCGGGGTCGAGTACCTCGAGCAGCGCAGATGCGGGATCACCGTGGTTGCTCGAACCCACTTTGTCAATCTCGTCGAGAATGATTACAGGGTTGCTCGAACCTGCGCGACGAATAGTCTGAATGATACGTCCCGGCATAGCTCCGATGTATGTTCTGCGGTGACCGCGAATTTCCGCCTCGTCGTGTACGCCACCCAACGAGATGCGTCCGAACTTACGTTTGAGCGATGCTGCCACCGATTTGCCCAACGATGTCTTGCCGACACCCGGTGCACCGTAAAGACAGATAATCGGAGATTTCAGGTCGCCCTTGAGTTTTATTACAGCCAAGTGTTCGAGTATTCTATCCTTGACCTCATCCAATCCGTAGTGGTCAGCATCGAGATGTTTCTTAGCGCGATTCAGGTCGAGATTGTCTTTGGTGTATTCATTCCACGGCAGCTCGACAAAGAGTTGCAGATAGTTCAACTGAACCGAATATTCGGCTACGGCAGGGTTCATTCTCTCGAGCTTGTAATACTCCTTAAAGAACGTTTCTTCAACCTCCTTCGACCATTTTTTCTTTGCCGCAGCAGCCTTCAGCTCCTCTAAATCGCGATCTACGGGATCGCCACCGAGCTCCTCCTGAATTGTGCGAATCTGCTGTTGCAGGAAGTAATCACGCTGTTGCTGGTCAATGTCCTGTTTAACCTTAGACTGAATCTCGTTTTTCAGTTCGACGAGTTGTTGCTCGCGAATAAGAATCTCGAGCAGGCGTCGAGCCCTCATCAGCAGACCCGGAGCCTCAAGCAAATATTGGCGGTCAGAATCCTTCATATCCATATTCGAGCTTATGAAGTTCACAATACCGCGTTTGCTGTCAATGTTTTTCACTGCAAATGCAGCCTCTTTCGGAATCAGCGGCGAGGTATTTATTATATTGAGTGCTACGTCTTTGAGCGATTC
>JAZOQL010000069.1:0-7124 GCA_045656065.1 Rikenellaceae bacterium
TAACACTCTCCAAAGAAATGCAATGACAAAACGCCAACTGGTTAATCTGATCTACGCCACCTGGTATTTCGATGCTTTTCAATGAAGTACAATCGTAGAATGATCGACCACCAATATTTTTCAGAGTATTGGGGATATTAATGCCTTCCAACGATGAGCAGCCATAGAATGCCCCCACCATAATGGCCGTTAGACTATCAGGTAATTGGATGTTTTTCAGCGAAGTACAATAGTAAAATGAATAAGAACCAATCGTATCAACTTTGCTCGAAAGAGTTATATCTGCCAATGAAGAACATTGATAGAATGCATAATCTTTAATATTAGTTACCCCTTTAGGAATAGAGATGCTTGTCAATGTCGAACAAGCACTGAATGCCCAGGGAGCTATCGAAGTAATCCCCTTATTGAAAAGGATTACACCTTTATCGATATCGTATATGTTAGATATAACCTTGGCATTAAACTTATCCAGACTTGATGGCATCACTACCGAACTATCGCTTGAGGTGTACCAGATTTCATTTTCTGGTTGTGTTATTTCGGCGTCTAAATCATCGCTTTTTGAACAAGATGCAGCCAATAGTATTGCAGCTGCAGCCAAGAAAGAAAAGAATTTTTTCATATTCTATGTTATCGTTTTATTGGTTATCACTTTGATGCAAAGGTATAATTTTTTGCAATACTAACACGCATTGCCGAAAAAACAATCTACCCGACCGCTGTGTCAAATGGGTTATATAGTTTTATTTTCAAATTAGATTATTAGCCGAAATTATAGCTCACAATCATATTAGCGTACTTTTTCCAGCCACTTGCTTTCTTATAGGCATTAGCAGACTCCTTAGGCACATAAATCTTGGCCGATGAACTAATCTTTTTAAAGACATCTTCGCCCATATCAGGTACTGTTTTTGCTCTACAATAGACCTCATTCAATGATGAACAACCACTGAATGCTCTATTTTTTATCGACGTGACACTATTAGGAATGGTTATAGTTTTCAATGCAGTACAGCCTTTGAATACACCAATACCTATTGACGTAACACTATTAGGAATGGTAATATCTTTCAATAGAGAACAACCGGTGAATGTGGTATTTTCAATTGAAGTAATACTATTAGGAAGTGTTATACTTCTCAAAGCTCTACAATGTGCAAATGCACCTACAGCAATCGTAGTGACACTGGTCGGAAGTTCAATGCTTTTTAATTTTTCACATCTTTCAAATGCACCCACGTTAATTGATGTAACACTTTTAGGAATTATAATACTTGTCAATGAAATACAACGATAGAATGCACCTTCTCCAATTGTAGTAACACCATTCGGAATGGTTATGTCTGTCAGTGACGAACAACGATAGAATGCACTTTCGCCAATTGAAGTAACATCTCCATCAAATTTGATTACACCCTTTCCATTTTTGTATGTGTTGGATATGATATTTGCTCCAAAACCATCTGTCTTATATGGAGTTACAACCGAGCTGTCTTTCGAGGTGTACCAAATTTCACTTTCAGATTGAGGAAGTTCTGGTTCACCGTCAAGGTTGTCGCTTTTCGAACACGAGGCTGCAATCAACATCGCAACTGCAACCAAGAAAGAAAATAATCTACTCATATTATTCGTACTTTTTAGAGTATAATTGCAGTGATAAAGGTCTGCGAAAAAACACTATTTTTTTACTCCGCCGAGTTTTGTTCCTGCGGGTTTAAGAGCAAAGATATTCTGGTCGTAGGTCAGAGTTTTTTGTTGACGGTCTTGATTTCGTTTTACTGCAATCTGCACGAGTCTGTCCATCAGTTCGTCGAACTTCACTCCCGTAGCCTCCCACAGATAGAACGACAACGATCCCGGAATGGTATTAATCTCATTCACAAACACTTCGCCCGTAGCCTCGTCGATGATGAAGTCGATGCGAGCTACGCCTGAGCAGCTCAGCGAGTGGAACGTATCTGCGGTGAGTTGTCTGATGCGCTGAGTTGTAGCCTCATCAAGCGGTGCCGGAATCAATCTCTGAGTCGATGCCATTCCCTGTGATTTTGATGATTTCGCCCCGCCGAGATATTTGTCTTCGTAGCTCAGAATTTTGTCGCTCTTGATGGGTTGCTCGCAGACCGATGTTTCGATGATGCCATTACCACCTAAAGCTGAACAATTTATTTCGCACAGTTTTTCGACCAATCGTTCAACAATCATTCGCGAAGAGAACTTTTCGGCAGTTGTTATCGAGTCGATGAGTTCCTCGCGGTTGGCTGCCGTAGAGATGCCCACGCTCGAGCCGAGGTTTGCAGGTTTTACGATTACCGGATAGCCGATTTTGTTCTCGATTTTTGAAATCACAGCCTCTCTGTCTGCGTACCACTCCTTGTCGGTGAACCACACAAAGTCGAGTACGGGAATACCGTCGCCGCGCAGAATCATCTTCATCGTGATTTTGTCCATTCCGTTTGCCGAGGACAATACGTCACAGCCTGCGTATGGAATTCCTGTAGCCTCGACTACGCCCTGAAATACTCCATCTTCGCCATTTGTTCCGTGCAGTACGGGCAGTATGACATCAATCTTTGTCAGCACTTTTCTCTGCTTGCCCAACAGCGATGAGTGGTCATAGTACAGTTCGTTGCTGCCATACTGAGGAATCATATATACCTTGGTGACTTTGGTCAGCAGAGACTTCATATCTCTGTAATTTTCAACATTGAGCAACTCTGCTCCACTGTACCAATTTCCCTGTTTGGATATGTATATTGGGGTGATTTCGTATTTGTCTTTGTTGAAGGCGTTGATTGCCTGAATTGCTGACAGAATCGAGATTTCGTGTTCGACTGATCTGCCGCCGAAAAATACTGCTACGTTGGTTTTCATTTTGTCTGGTTAAATTATTTAAACATATCAGGCAGGTCGTTTTCATAGAGAATTGTGTCGCCTGCTGCGGATATTTTGTTCAGAATTGTAGTTGCTTCGAACAGATTTTTCGCAACCATAATTTTGCTATGCTCCATTCCACCTTCGCGCAATCCTTCGGTGATTGCATCGGCATTCACCTTGTTCACGACGATGGCGATGTCTGCCGAGCGAGCAATCTGCACACCGAATTTCTTGTTCTCTTCGAATTGTTTATCTCCGAGTTCAATCATTCCGGGTGTAACCACGATGCGTTTCGATGGGAATCCGCTCAAAACCTCAAGCGCCATTTGTGCTCCGTATGGGTTCGAGTTGAAGGCATCGTCGATGATTGTGATGCCCGATGGTTGGCGTTTTATGCTGAGTCGGTGTTCGACCTGTTCGACGCGCGATACACCGATTTTGATTTGCTGGTCAGTGAGTCCCAATTCCTTGGCCACGATGACCGAGGCTGTCAGGTTTGAGAGGTTGTATCTGCCGACGAGTGAAGTTTTCAGCTCGATGCTCCAATCCTTAGCCACTACTTCAAATTGAGCGCCGCTGCTTGTGTAGCTGATGTTGCGCAGATGTACGTCTGCCTGAGTCTGGCTGTATCTAATAGTTCTGCACTTGTATTGGCGATGGTTTTCTGCTATTGCAGGAAAGTCATTGTTTATCGCCAACAGACCATCGGCGGGAAGTGACTCTGCCAACTCGAATTTGGTCTTGAGTACATTTTCCAGCGAGTGGAATGTCTCCATATGTTGTTCGGCTACGGCAGTGATGATGCCGATGGAGGGATTTACCAATTTGCAAATTTCCTCGATATCACCCACCTGCTTGGCACCCATCTCGACAATGAACACTTGGTGGTAGGGTTTGAGATGTTCTCTGATTGTTCGCACCACACCCAGCGTAGTATTGAAACTTCCCGGAGTCATCAGTGTGATGAACTTCTCGGAGAGTATCTTATGCAGATAGTGTTTCGTGCTTGTTTTGCCGTAGCTGCCCGTAACTGCTACGATTGTGAGGTTGGGCATCGACTCAAGAATGCGCTTTGCGTCATTGTAATATCCTTGCGCGATAGACTTCTCAATGGGAGCATTCAGCACATTTGCAGCCTGAACAATCAAGAATGCAAACACAGCCAGCAAATAGCCACAATACATATTTTGAGTCAGAAGAACTAACCCGGCCTGAATAAGAATAATCAATATCACACAGGTGGTAATCAGGCGTTTGACTCTTGGAGTGTAGACCAATGGCAGTTTCTGTTTGCGCACCCACTTGAAAGTTGAAAGATAGTTTTTCAGTGAGAACCATCTGCGGTAACGGCTGTTGCGATATGAGTTTTGTTGCAGTATGTGAATGTTATTCAGACATATTAGCAGCGGGAGCACAACTCCGACAACTACCAATGCCACGATATTTATGATATTACAGAGCATAACTAATTGTTTATGAGTTCAAAAATACATCAACTATTGCGAAGAATTGGCGCGGGTTGTCGAGGAATGAGTAGTGTCCACACCCCTTCATCACGGCTACGCCCGAGCCTTTTATCAGTTTTTCCATCGTGCGAGCATCGCTCAGCGGAGTGGCTGTATCCAATTCGCCCCAAATCATCAGTGTCGGAGCCTTGATCTTCGGCATTACATATTTCAAATCTTCGTTCACAATCTTGACAAAAATGGCGCGCATAATACCCTGAGCTGCTCGGTAGTCTGCCGAACCGCTGCGATTTCTGCGTTCTTCTATTCTGCGTTCGGCTTCCTGCTTACCCACGAATAGTGGCAGCAACTTCTTGTAAATCTTATAACTGCGCACCTTGATGTGGTATTTCAGCGTGCGTTTTGGGACAATCCCCGCAGCATCTACCAGCATCACTTTACTTGTCTGATTGCGCGAAGAGAACAATATCGAAATTCGTCCGCCGAACGAGTGTCCGATGAGTATTGGATTTTCGATGTTAAGTTTTTTGCAGAATTTTTCCACCACTTGAGTGTATCGCTCAATTCCGAAGACTTCGTTTGGGGGAGGCGTTTCGCCAAAGCCCGGCATATCAAGCGCATAGGCGCGGTGAGTCTTGGATATATGGTCGGTGATTGATTGTACCGTATCTTTCGAGCAGCCCCAGCCGTGAAGTATAATTACAGGCTTGCCTTCGCCCGCTACCTCATAGCATAACTTAATATCTTCTATATCAACAAATTGTTTCATCGGAGAGTGTGGTAAAATACAACTGACAAAATTACTCTAAATTTGTCAATAAAAAAAGCCGTCAGGAGATATTATTACGAAAAAAAGATGCTCGGGTTAAATCGGGCATCTTTGTTCATTTTGTTTTGCAGATTAGAATGAGCGAACACCTCCAGCGAGTTTGTCTAAGTATTCGCTATAATCATCACCGCCTAACTTGCGTAATATGTATAGTTTTTTCATTACCTCGTCGTATTTGTCGGGGGCTATTACGATTATACGGAAATTGGATCGGTGTTTTGTTTTATATCTGTAGTATGTGCATCTGAACAGCGTAGTTTTTTCAGGTTTTATAGTTGCAATGTATTCCCCTTTTCTAATATCTTCGACAGATGATTCTCCGACATTTTCAATCTCAAAGCGTTCAAAATCTCGGCTGTTAAACAGGAATTTTACTCGGGTTGAATTGCCTCGAGCTATGACTTGATGCTCTGTTACAAAAAGCATCTTTCCCGGTTTTATGGGATTATCCTTTAATGAGGAGTTGTAGTTGTCGAATTTTTCAGTTTGTTGCTGCAGTATGATATCCGTTTCGGGTACTTTTGCCGAGTTTTTGAAAAGTTCCACCATTTTTGCATTATGACTTACTACGCCCCAATTAGGGTCGGGCACATCGCCCGCAATTTCATCTAAGAATTTTTGATATATAATCTTATTTTTTGAACGATCTCTTCCATCTATGGTATAACTCTTTTCCATAATTCGGTTGAGTTTATTGGGCGCGACTACTATTATTCTGCGATTTTCACTGAAACTATATCTATTACCCTCTGAATCTTTGGTATAAATAGTTGATTTGAAAATCGCAGTTTTTTTTGGTATTACAACAATTTCATATTCTCCACTTTTGATATGTTCAGGAGTCGTTTCGCCAATACCCTCAACCACAATGCGCTCGACGTATTTATTGTCAAAGTAAAATTTTACTCTGGTCCATTCACCTTCGGCAATTATGGGGTGTTCGATTGCGACCACTACATAATTGTCTGCAATAGGCTCAATGACGCTAGAATACCATCGAAGATAGTCCTTGGATTCAAAATGTTCTATTGCACTAATGCGCTGATATAGCGCTGAAGCAGGAGCTTCAATAGCACCACTAGCCGCCATATGATCTGTACGCCATAAATCTTTCTCGGTTAAGCCCAATTTGTGTATTTCGTCTATGCTGACATATTCGTTGGTTTTCGGAATTCTCTTTTTAATGCGAGTTCGTGCATCACAGATGTTTGCTGTCAATAGCGAAACGAGTACGCCCATTGCCAAAATTCTAAAAATTCGGGTGTTCATAATTGAAATATATAGCAGTTATTAAAACCGATTTCACGAGTGCAAGTTAGCAAATATTTTCAAAAAAAACAATAACTATAAAAAAAACATTTGGCAAAGATTTTGTACAAGAGAAGGCAGTTGCTTAAAAATAAAATTATGAGAAAAATTCGATTTTACATTTGTGTCGGAGCTGCGGCTCTGTTGGTTGTAGGTACATTATCAGGCTGTAAGAAACGAGGCTGGAGTCAGCAAGATGTCCAGAC
Organism: Rikenellaceae bacterium; assembly: GCA_045656065.1. Taxonomy (GTDB): domain Bacteria; phylum Bacteroidota; class Bacteroidia; order Bacteroidales; family Rikenellaceae; genus CAJGBR01. Next base: position 6,687 of record JAZOQL010000069.1, read on the forward strand.
CCTGACCGAATATATCCAGCCGCTGAAAGATGGGGGATTCATCGCCGACCTCTCGGAACAGGAGTGGGGTATGTTTCAAAATTGCGTCATCGAAAAGGTCAAGAGCAAATATCCCAACTACACCGATTTTGATGCGCAAAAGGGTAAACAGGATTCGGTTTACAACGTGCTGATTGAGTGTACTGCTGAATTTTTGGGTGTCGATTTCCACAATCTGCGCAGAATGTTCCCTTACAAAGAGTTGGTCTCTGCTGGTATCCTCGATGCCAAAATGGACAACCGTCAGCGGGATACATTCTATAAGTCGCTTGCCGATACGATTAATGCTACGTATATGTCAAACTACGCCTTTGTTCAGGCTATTGCCGGCGATTCGACTGCTCAGTTGGCCGTGACGGGAAGTCGGAGGCCAAGCGGTCTTAGGAAGACAACATCATT
>JAZOQL010000070.1:0-13884 GCA_045656065.1 Rikenellaceae bacterium
TATATGTTGCAGGACAAGATAATGGGCGACTCGCTGTCTGTGGCGGATACAACATCTAAGAACAAGCCGTCGGGCGCAGAAAAAAGAGCGATTGAATCCATAGTCTGGGGAGCCAAAGATACGCTGAAAAGAGATACCATAAAGATTGACACTCAAGCTAAGGCACCTGAGCCAATCAGAATAGATTTGCCAGACAGCGTACTTGTGCCAATTGAGGATTTTTCGGCAGACCGCAATGCCTTGAAGAGTCTGTTCGACCATTTAGATGGCCGCGAGTCGATGAATCGTCCTGTGAGAATTGCATTTTTAGGCGATTCGTTTATCGAGGGCGATATTTTTACGATTGACATCAGAGAAAGATTGCAGGATATTTTCGGCGGCGGCGGAGTAGGTTATATGCCGCTCTATTCTCAGGTGGCAGCAATGAGAATGAGCATTAAGCACGATGCCGATGGAATCAAGGCTGCGAGTATAATAGGCACCAAAAAGAACGACTCCACGCTGAGGCGCAGCTTCCCGCTGGTGGGGCAGTTGTTCGTTCCCGAGGAGGGAGCATCGGTTAAGTTTACGGGTGTAAAACATAAACGCCATTTGCGTAGGTTTTCGACTGCGCGACTGCTTTTCACCAATCGCGACTCTACGGAGATTGTCATTACGGTAAACGATACAATCGAGCGCAGTTTCAAACCACAACCGAGCGATGAAATGCAACAAATTGAGGTATTCAACGACATTGAGTCGATAAGATATTCATTCAAAAATGTTAGCGGATTTGTCTGCTACGGAGCCTACCTTGAAAATGAGGGCGGCATCTCTATTGACAACCATTCGCTCAGGGGTAGTTCTGGAGTGCATATTCTTGCCTCAAACAATTCTGTGAATGAGGAACTTAGTGGTTTGTTGAATGTTGACTTGATAGTTCTTCAATATGGGCTGAATGTTTTGTCCGAAGAGCAGCAGAATTATGACAGCTATTCGCGCAAGATGACTTCGGTAGTCAAGCACATCAGACGCAGTTTCCCTCAGGCCGAGGTGTTGATTATGGGGGTTCCTGACCGTAATGTCAGAAAAGAGGGGCGTTTCAATACAATCAGTACCATACAAAATATGATATCCTCACAGCGAAGGGTGGCAGAAAAGACGGGGTCGATGTTTTGGGATACGTTCAAGGCGATGGGGGGCGAGAATTCGATGTCCGAGTTCGTAGCTCGCGGCTGGGGCGCAAAGGATTATACCCACATAAACTATCGTGGCGGACGTTACATTGCTCGGGCATTTGTCAATGCACTGTTGTGGGAGAAACAAAATAGATATAATACAGTTGTGAAAGCGGATTCTGTTGAGGTTGATTCATCGCATAATGTTGTGGCACGATGAACAGAATCGGTTTAATTGCATCGTTTGTATTTTTGTCGCTGTTGGTAATCAGTTGGATTGCAGCTGGTTCTGGTGAGGTGTCGTATAACTCTGACAGCCGCGACAGTGTGATGATAAGGAGTTGTCTGAGCCATAATGAGTTGCAGCGATTAGATTCGACAAACTTTATTTATGACCCTGCTGAAATCTTGGTTCAGGTTAGAAAAGAGTTGAAGAGGTCGATTCGCGATAGTCGTTTTTCGTTGTTGCATATTGGCGATTCGCATATTGCCTCGGGGTTCTGGAGCGACAGATTCCGAGAGTTGATGCAGAAGTGTTTCGGCTCGGCAGGACGCGGATTGGTGTTGCCATTTGGCAATAGTTCGCTCTCGACAAACCGAGATTACTCGATAATCTCGCCACAGAAGTGGACAAGTGTCAAACTGACTCAGCCAAGGTCCTCGTCGGTTGATTTCGGAGTCGGAGGGTATCTTTTCCGTACTGCATCTTCGACGGTGACTTTTGATGTGAGCAGTGAGGAACCATTCGACCGAGTCAGAGTGTTTTGTCACTCGGAGGCGCCGCGATTTGAGGTTGCAGATTCGGTGGCAGCCGAAATTTGTTGCCCTGATACGACAGCCGAGTGTATGACCATTGTGCTAAAAAAATCTGTGAATAAGGTGCAACTCAAGGGCAGAACCGTAGAGGGATTCCGTCGGCCGATATACTACGGAATGTCGCTCGAATCGGGAAACAGCGGAGTGCTCTATCACGCGGTTGGTGTTATTGGCGCTGCAATGGAGCACTATAATCACAATCCAGAGATATTGGCTGCTGCAAAAAATCTCGAGCCTAATCTTGTTATAGTGTCGTTGGGAACAAACGAATCTTTCGGCAAAAATTTTACGTGGGACTATTTCCATCACCATATAACAGAAATGGTCGAGTCGATACGCTCCGCAGCGCCTCAGGCTGCAATAATCTTCACAACACCAATGGAGAACTGCCGCCGAAGTAGGGGCAGATACGTAGTCAATAAAAATGCGCGACTTGCATCAGAGGTGTTGAAGAATTATGCTGGCGAGTTTGGATATGCAGTCTGGGATTGGTATGAAATCAGCGGTGGCGCAGGAACATCAAAATCGTGGGTCAGTCGCGGATTGATGCAGTCAGACAGAATACACCTTACCTCTGAGGGCTATCGACTTCAGGCCGAGCTGCTTTTCTCAGCCCTGATTCGTGATGTCGAGTAAATAAGCATCGAAAATATTTTGAATAATAGAAAAAAAATACGAAATTTGCGTCAAAATTTTAGAGAAATATGGCAACTACTGCAGATTTGAAAAACGGAATGTGTATCGAATTCAACGGAAAAACTTTCTGTGTTGTTGAATTCCAACACGTTAAACCAGGCAAAGGTCCTGCATTCGTAAGAACAAAACTTAAAAATCTCGAAAACGGTCGTACAATCGACAATACCTTTACTGCTGGTGAACGTATCGAGCCGGTGAGAGTTGAGCGTCGTCCTTATCAATATCTCTATGAAGATGATATGGGCTGCCAATTTATGCACCAAGAAACTTTCGAGCAAATCTCAATCGATAAGAATTTGATTGAAAATGCCGACTTGATGGCTGAAGGTCAGATTGTTGAGGTAATGTTCCACACTGAGAAAGATATGGTTCTTTCAGCTGAACTTCCTCCGATTATCGAAACTTCAATCACTTACACCGAACCGGGCGTGAAGGGTGATACAGCTTCAACCAACTCTTTGAAGCCTGCAACTATCGAAACAGGAGCTACGGTTAAGGTGCCTCTGTTTATCCAGACCGGCGAACGTATTCGCGTGGATACTCGCACAAGAGAGTATTACGAAAGAATCAAATAATAGTTTTTTACAATTTTTAAAAAGGCATTATCCACCTTCGGATGATGCCTTTTTGTTGGATTTTGTAGTGTCAAATTCGTATGTAAATATGGCTGAAATAGCAGTGTAGGGGTGATAATAATGTCTAAAAAGTCAAAATTAATGTAGTAATGCTCTCAAAGTTTGCGCAGCTTTTGGTAATTAATAACAAAAATGTTTCTTTTGCATTGACGAAATGAATAAAATGAGAATTAATATCTACTAAAACCCAAAAGGTATGGATAAAAGTCTATTTAATTTTAAGCGCATAACACTTGAAGAGTACGATTCTTTTCTGCACTGTTTTTATATAGATTCAATCAGTGAGAGTCCGAATATGAAGGAGCGTGTTCCTGTCGTATCGGATTTTATGGGTTTTATTATTTGTCAATGTGGCGAGGTTGAGATGGAGATAAACAACGAGCTGTACAAGCTCGAATCGGGTAATCTGATAACCATATTCCCCTCGACCATTATGAAACCGGTGAGCGTGAGCGATGATTTCACAGGGATAGGTATCGCCGTGAGCAAACATTATCTCAGTGAATTGGGTTCGTCTACGTTGCAGTCGATGTTGCTTGATGTGTTGCATATACAGGCGAATCCGGTAGTGTCAATCAATGACGAACAGCTAAGAACATTAGTCGAGTTGTATGATTTGATTCGAGCTAAGTATGCTCGCGAGTCACACCCCTTTAAAAACGAAATTACGGGTGTTTTGTTCATTTCGTTTGTGTTCGAAGTATTTGCTATATATACTCAGAATAAGTCTCAATTTGGCGAGCAGAAGGCCAATAGTCGCTATGATGATATATTCAAGAAGTTTATGCTGTTGTTGTCTCAACATTCGGGTCGTGAGCGTTCGGTTGTGTTCTATGCCCAGCAGTTGTGTATATGCCCAAAGTATCTGACTACGATTATCAAGAGCGTCTCTGGTCGTGGTGTCCACGCCTGGATCGAGCTGGCCGTAACGGGTAATGCCAAGACTCTGCTGAAAAATACAACACTGACAATACAAGAGATTGCCGAGAAATTGAATTTTCCTACGGCAACCTTCTTTGGTCAATATTTCAAGCGAGTTGTGGGTATGACTCCCAAAGAGTATCGCAAAAAGATCTAAAGAAAGTTATTTTGCAGACGCTCTAATACCATATTCTTGTTCGAGGCGCTCAACGGTATTTGTTGTTGCCCGATGACTATCATATTATTTTTCAGTGCCGATACGTGTTCAATGTTCACGATGTATGACTTGTGAGCTCGAACAAAGTTTTGTGGCAGTCGTTCGCTGATATTCTTCATCGAACTTTTCGTTACATAATTCTTGCCGTTATTGGTGTAGATTTTGATATAATCTTTCAGCCCTTCGATGTAGTCGATATCTTCGATTTCGATGCGTACGGTTGTGTATTCGACACGAATCATCAGATAGTTCTCTGCCGGAGTTGTTACCGAGTTTTGTCTGAGGGTGTACAGCTCAGATGCCTTTGTTACGGCTTTGGTGAATCGGTCGAACGAGAACGGCTTCAACAGATAGTCTACGGCGTTGAGTTCATAGCCTGAAATGGCGAATTCGGGATATGCCGTTGTAAAGATAACCAGCGGCATCTCTTCCATCTCCTGAATCAGTTCTATGCCATTCATATTGGGCATATTGATATCGAGAAATATCAGGTCTACGTGGTTTGATTCTATGATTTTTTTAGCTTCAATTGCACTCAGCGCCTCCCATTCCAGAGTCAGGAACGGAGTTCGCTTACAAAATTGGCGTATTACGGTCAGTGCCAACGGTTCATCATCTACAGCTAAACACCTCATTGAGTTATTTTTTGGAGTTTCAAACTTAATACTACGCGGAACACACCGTTTAGTTCCACAATCCCAAAGGTATAGTTTTTTCCGTAAATAAGGTCTAATCTTCGTCGAATATTTTTTATGCCGATACCGGAATCTTTATTCGACTTCTTGTTATTGATAACGATGCTGTTCACAACGTCAAAGTGGAATATACCTGATTCTGAGACTCGTAGGTCGATTTTTATAAACGAATTTGTCACCGAATCGACTCCGAATTTGAATGCGTTTTCCAGAATCGGAATCAGCAACATTGGCTCGATTTTGAACTTGTCTATATCTCCAACAATAGAGAGACTGATTTTTGTATGGTCGTTGAGTCTCAGTTTTTGCAGCTCGATGTAGTCCGAAATTACCGTAACCTCCTCTTGCAGGCTCACCTTTTCCTGAGCCGTACTATAGAGCATATATCTCAGCATTGACGACAATTTCAGAATGGCGTCCGATGCCGGAGTGGGGAACTCGAGCGTGAACGAATATATCGAATTCAGAATATTGAACAGGAAGTGTGGATTGATTTGTTGTTTAAGGTATGCGAGTTCGGCTTCGACCTTCTCTTTTTCTACCTTTATATTTTTCTGTTCTTCGTCTTTCCAGCGCTTGATGAAGCTGATGAGCGTGCTGATTGATGTCGAGATTAGCAACATCAGCGTAAATGAGAGATTTCGTTCGCTGAAGGGGTAGTAGGGGTGTACCCTGAGTCTGGTTCTCAGTGGCAGCGGATTGAAATTATTTCTGCGATAGACATACTCGCCCTGAGCCTTCTGCAGCTTGTATGAGAACAACTGTGCCGTATCTCGGGGGTCTACGGGGTGCATTTCGATGAAGAACTGCTTGTCGTTCATTCGGTAGAAGTTGAGCGTGTCGTCGCGTATCACCAGCGCTGTTTGCTTGTCGGTTTTTGCCAGAATCATCGTGTCGCTGCGTTTTTTTGAGACGAAACTTTGGCGAGGATAGATTTTGATTGTATCGGTTATGGTCAGAATGTTCAGTGTGTCCTCATCATATCTGATGTCAATGAGCGATGTGTAGGGAAATATCTTAACTGAGTCATAATCGCTCGAAGATGGTTGTATCGAGACTGGTCCCGGGCGTTGCATACCCAGTCCTTGCCCTAAGTAGTATTGAGGTTGTCGTTCGGTTAGTTGAAATTGGATAAATCGAGCAACAACGAAAATTCCGGTCAGAGTGAACAGCAGTGATACTACGTACAGGAATCTTCTCTTTTTGAACAGCAGATTGGGGGTTATAAAGAAATATGTGATATAGAATACGAAAATCGAGGCGAGCCAGTTCGAGAACTGTGTTATGCCATAGTTTCTAATCGTATCGCTCTTGTATATAACAAAGTTGAGGAGGACAATAGCTGCCCACCCCAACAAATGATATAGAATATTCTTGTGTTTAGAAAGGAATCTTAGCATAATAATCTGCTAATGAGTTTGGTTAACAGGGGACTATCTCCAACCACCGCGACCCATACCGCGACCCATTCCCATACCCATTCCCATACCCATTCCCATACCTCGGCCACCGCCCATAAACTTGTCCATCGAGCTGAATCGGTAGGTGAATGATGCCATAAAGTAACGTCCCAGGATATTCGAGCGAGTATCGCTGATGTATGTATCGTTGATAGTGTGTGTGTAGCTTGTGTTTTGTTTCAAGATGTCGTTAGCCGAGATTTGGAATTCGCCACGATTGTTCTTGAATACTTTTATACCCAGAGATGCGTTCCACAGTGTGTAGCTGTCAGAGTAGCTTTCAGCCGACGAGTTGTCATAGTAGTTGTATGTGATGTTCGAGCTGAATGTCATTCGTTTCAGGAAGATAATCTTCACGCTACCGTTGATATTTTCTGTGAAATACTTCGAGTCGGTCTTGGTTGTATTCTTCGCGAAGGTATAACCTGTATTAGATGACACTGTGAAGTCGATTTTTTCTGAGATGTTACTTGTCAGGGTAACCTTAGCGCTCATATTGTGCGAGTTTGACACATTCTTGAATGATTCATAGAATGATGGCATACGGCTGTATGAGTAGTTTACGCCTAAGTTCAGGTTACACTTGATTGCAGGCACGAAGAAGCTGTGACCACCATTGAAGTTCAAGTTCCATTGACCATTGAGGTTCATTGGTTGAGAGAAGCGGATACCGCGTGATTCTTCGAGTGTCAATTCATAATCGCCATACTCTCTGAGCAGTGAGTTCATCTTTTCGAGAGTCTCTTCGTTGTTGATAGTGAACGAGTTGTTTGCAACCGAATTGCTTGTGTTGCGAGCATTCAGCGAGAAGTATGTATAACTTGTCTTGTTATCCTTGAATGACGACGAGTTGTAGTAAACTCTCAGCGAGTGGTTATAGCCCTGTTTCAGTTTTGGATTACCAACCGAGATAGAGAGCGGATTGGTGTTGTTGACCACTGCCTGAAGATTTTCGATTGACGGCACTTGAGTCGAACCGCTATATTGGAAGTTCAGATAGCGCTTGCGAGTCAGGAAGTAGCGGTAGTCGATATTAGGTCTCCAGCTGAAATATGTGCGTTTCAGGTGGCGCAACTCTTCAAGAGTTGATGTCGGATACTCTTGGTCTTTAACCTGTTTGTTGTGTTCGATATTAAGACCGATGTTGATAGAGTTTGTACCATTGTTGTATGAGTAGCCCAAACCGAGTTGGTGGTTTGTCACATCGCTTGATGATACGTTAGACAACGAGTCGTAGAGCTCTTTTTTGCTCTCATTAGCATAAACCAGACGGTCGTTTTCGCTGCTGTTCATATTGAACACGTAGTTCAGCACCAAACGCGAGTAGCGGCCTGTTTGTTCGCTCAACGCTGCTCTGAGTCGGTATGAGTTGTTCTTTGTCGTGTTATCCGAGAATTGGTCATTGCTAACGACGTTCCAGTTGATAGAGCCATCTTCGAGGTGGTCGCCCATAGCGCGGTTGATTAAGGTCTTACCTGCGCGAGTTGCTTGATTGTCTTGATCGTTCAGATTTGCCGAGAATCCCAGCGAGAATGTTCTGCCCTCTTTAGCAAAGCGGTGCATCCATTCGGCGTCGACGTTTGCTCTGTAACCTTCGCGACGGTTCATATTTTCCGACCAGCTGCGGTTCATTGTGTCGGCTTTAGTGCCGTTGAATGCACGTTGGTAGTTATATGAGTCGCTGAACGAAATTTGGTCGCTGTTCTGGAAGTTGATGCTGCTTCGAACCTGAATTCTGTTTCGTTTGTTCAGATTTCCTTCGACATTCAGATTTGCTCGGTGATTTGTATTTTCATTTTGGTTAACAGATGAACTTGCAGTCTCCTTTGCAGGATTGTTTGCTGTCTGGAAGTAGTTGTTCAGTGATTCTGATTCGCTGGTACTTTCAGAGTTGTCCATCATATATGTGGTCTCAAATCTCAAATTGTTTTTGTTTTGGGTATTGAACGTAGCTCCAACCGAGTTGAGCTTTTGTTCACCGGTGCTGCCCCAGCCGCCACCGCGACCCCAGCCGCCACCGCCGCGACCCCAGCCGCCGCGACCGAACGAAACTGCCGATTCGCCTTCTGACGAGAACAAATCGCCCGAAGAGAATACCGATTTATTGATGTTATTGACATTGGCATTCAACATTGCGTTGCCCCATTCGCGGAACATACCGCCTCGAGCAGATACACCATAACGACTCTTTTCGTCTTCGTCTGTACCGATACCGCCCTGTGCTGTAACAAATTGTGCACCTTTGCCACCCACGCCGCCGTAGGTTACGAAGTTGAATGCACGTTCAGTTTGACCGTCGTTATAGCCTGCGAATCTTGATTGTTCGTCTTGTTCATCGTACATATCAATACGTTTAACGAGGTTCGCAGGAAGTGTCGACATAATAGCCTGTGAGTTATTACCAAATGTACGTTTGCCGTCCACGTAGAATTTCTTAACCTCTTCACCTTGAGCCGTAACCTTGCCGTTTTCTACCTCAACGCCCGGAAGTTTCTTCACGAGGTCTTCGGCATAAGCGTCTGGATTAACCTTGATTGCTGCGGTATTGAAGCGGGTTGTATCTCCGTCTTGGGTTGCGATTGCAGCCACACCTTCAACTACGGCCTCTTCGGCTACCTCTTTTTTCATTACCATCTTAACGATACCCACGTTCACTGAGTTGACCTTAATCGAACAGTCGAGTTTACGTGTGTAGTCTTTATATCCGAGGAATGTAATTTTGATTTCAAAGTCTTTCTCTTTCGGGACATTTTTCAGTTCGAATTCGCCCTTTGCGTTTACTGTGGTGTAGATGTTGTTGTATTTTGAGGATACAACAGCGGCTCCCATCAGTGGTTCCATTGTTTCATTATCAAGAACACGTCCTCGGATTGAGGTTGTTCCCTGACTTTGTGCAAAACCTGTGAGTGTAGTTGCAAACAATGCAATCAAGCAGATTAATAGTTTTTTGGTCATAGATCAAATATTTTTTAGTTTTTTAATTTTTTCGACACTTTTTCTGACAACAAAGATATTTCAATAATTTGATTTTGGTGCAAATTTTAGACAAACGGCTGGTTTTAGTAGATAAACTCTAATTTCTACCGTTCAAATCGGCATTTGGCACCCTGCCACAAATCATTTTCGACCAATCTTTTTTCCAGCAATTGCCATAACCTTTCATTGCGAACCAGCCCCCAATCACATCCTGCGCGGTGGTAACGGGGGGGAGCTTCGCCGGCAAATCTTTCAACTACGATATCTGCTCTCAGTCTGATCAATATTTCGGCAAAGAGGTCGATGTACTCCTCCATTGTCGGGAAGTGGAAGCGCTCGGGGGCACGTTCATATTCGCGTTCCATTAGTGTGCCCGAGAATATCTGCAATTGATGGAACTTTATACTGTCCAGTGGCAGAGTGTTTATTATATCTGTCTGGTCGATAATCATTTGGTGAGTCTCTCCGGGCAGCCCGATGATGAAGTGTGCTCCGGTGTGAATGCCTCGCGAGTGGGTCATCTCAACAGCCTTTCGAGCACACTCAAAGTCGTGACCCCGGTTGATTGTTGCCAGCGTAGAGTCGTAACACGACTCGATACCATACTCAACAGAAACATAGCACTGCTGAGCCAGAGATGCTATATAATCCAACTTTTGCTCGTCGACACAGTCGGGTCGTGTGCCGATGACCAGCCCGATGATGCCCTCACAACTCAACGCCTCTTCATATAGTCGTTTCAGCTTATCGAGCGGGGCGTATGTGTTCGAGTGGGTCTGGAAGTATGCAAGGTAGCGTTCGGCCTTAGGGTAGCGTCTGCGATGAAATTCGATACCTTCGGCCACCTGTTGAGCTATGCTCTTTTCGGGTGTGCAGTATGATGGTGAAAAGGCTGCACTATTGCAGAACGAGCAGCCGCCTACCGAAATCGAACCATCTCGGTTTGGACAGGTGAATCCGCCATTGACTGCCACCTTCTGAATTCGTTCGCCGAACAGCTCTCTGAAATAGCGCGAATAGCTGTTATATCTGCGACTATCTCCCCACGGATATATCTTTGTCATTATTTTTTCTCTTTAAGCAGTTTGCTCCACTCGGGCAGCTGTTGACAAACAGGGTCTATCAGCTGGCGGGTCTGAGCATCTACGCGAACTTCGGTTTTGATGCCCTTGTCGAAATCTCGGATTGACTCAAGCAGTTCACAGTGTATCGACCTCGGGTCGAGGTCCATCAGGCGTTCTTCGAATGCTTCCCACTCTTCGAGCAGTGCGTACGAGTACAACAGATAAGGTGTCACACCTGTATGGTCTTCGGGGTCAACGTCCAGTGTTGTTTCGCACGCTGCGGCGCATATTTCAAAGTCTTGAATCCAGAAGTGATCTACGGCTGATTGGGCCATAAGTTCTATCATATTTCGAGCTTGACGGTCCTCCCAATTCAGCACTATTTCTTCGTCTGTATCGAGCAGTCGAATGGCGCGCTGCAGGGCATCAAATCTAACCTGACACCCCTCCTGAACATCGTCACGTTCGGTCAGCAGGTCGGACAACATCATTGCGGCTCCGAAGTCCCACGGGCAACGTTTCAGTGCTGCGCGGGCTGCTGTTTCGAGTCGCTGGGGTTCGGCTGCAGCCGAGGGTCTCAGTGTGCTTTGCGGGTAGTCTAAATTCCACGTGCCATCTGGGTTTGGCACCAATTCGGGTTTATTCATCGTTGATGATGTTTTATAAATTGCCAGAGCCCACAGTGGCAGGCTCTGCTAATTACACATATAGTATAAAAGTGTAAAAAGGTCGCTCATTATCTGGGCGACCTTTGTTTGTTATTACAACTCTTTGCCGTGACAGTTTTTGAATTTCTTGCCGCTGCCGCAAGGACAAGGATCATTTCGTCCAACCTTCTTCTCGACTCTTATCGGAGCCGGTTTGCTCTTTTCGCCCTCACCGGCGCGAGCTGCAGCCTCCATTCTCGAGGTGTGCAACTTAGACATATCCGTAGTCTTCTTTTCGGGTTGTTGTTTTCTGCTCAATTCTTCAGCCGATGTTTCTTGTTTCATAGGTATGAATGCCTTGAACATTACTGACAGAACTTCGAGATTGGTCTTATCCAACATCTTGCGGAACAACTCGTATGATTCGAACTTGTAGATCAACAGCGGGTCTTTCTGTTCGTATGTAGCATTTTGTACCGAGTGGCGCAATTCGTCCATTTCGCGCAGGTGCTCTTTCCAGTTCTCATCAATCAGCAACAGCATCAATACCTTTGAGAATGATTTCTGGATTTCAGCTCCGTCGGTTTCCACTGCACGTTTCAGCGATACGGGCACATTAAAGCCCTTGATGCCGTCAGTAATCGGAACATAGATATTTTCCACATTATCGCCCTGTTCTTCGTAGATGCGGCGCAAAATAGGCATCGCCTGACTCTTAATCGTAGTCATACGACGTTTGAGCGTAGATGTAAAGTCATTCATCAACAACTCTTTCAGTTGTGATTCGGTTGCCTTTTCGTATGTAGTCTCGTTGAATGTCGGCTCGATTGATATTTGGCGAATCAAATCTAACTTGAATTCTTCGAAGTCTGCACCCTTATGTTCATTAACGAATGTCTCTGCAAAGTCAATCATCATATTATTGATGTCGATTTCGATACGTTCGCCGTGCAGCGCGTTTCTGCGGCGCGAGTAGACTACCTCACGTTGCGAGTTCATTACGTCGTCATACTCGAGCAATCTCTTACGCACGCCAAAGTGGTTCTCTTCGACCTTCTTCTGAGCACGCTCGATTGCTTTGGACATCATTGAGGCTTGAATAACTTCGCCCTCTTCGATACCCATTCTGTCCATCATTTTGGCGATGCGTTCCGAGCCGAACAGACGCATCAGGTCATCTTCCAGAGATACGAAGAATTGTGACGAACCCGGGTCACCCTGACGACCGGCACGACCTCTCAACTGACGGTCTACGCGGCGTGATTCGTGACGTTCGGTACCGATGATTGCCAGACCGCCTGCTTCGCGCACTTCGGTCGAGAGCTTGATGTCGGTACCACGACCTGCCATATTGGTTGCGATTGTAACCTGACCGCTGCGACCTGCTTCGGCTACGACCTGAGCTTCGCGCATATGCTCCTTAGCATTGAGCACGTTGTGTTTGATGCCGCGCATTGTCAACATCTTGCTGAGCAATTCGCTGATTTCAACCGATGTTGTACCAACCAATACCGGTCTGCCGTCCTTGACCAAATTGTTGATTTCGTCGATTACGGCCTTATATTTTTCGCGTTTTGTTTTGTAAATAAGGTCTTCACGGTCGTGGCGTATTACGGGTTTGTTTGTCGGGATAGCCACAACGTCGAGTTTATAGATGCTCCAGAATTCACTTGCTTCGGTTTCAGCAGTACCTGTCATACCGCCCAGCTTGTGATACATTCTGAAGTAGTTTTGCAGAGTTACAGTAGCAAATGTCTGCGTTGCAGCCTCAACCTTCACGCTCTCTTTTGCTTCGATTGCCTGGTGCAGTCCGTCTGAATAGCGGCGGCCGTCCAGAATACGACCTGTTTGTTCGTCGACAATCTTAACCTGATTGTCCATCACGACATATTCCACATCTTTTTCAAAGAGGCTATATGCCTTGAGCAATTGGTTTACGGTGTGAACGCGCTCAGATTTAACGGCGTAGTCTGCCAATACCTTATCCTTTGCCACCATCTTTTCTTCTGCAGTGATGGTCTGTTTTTCGAGGTCGGCAATTTCGGCACCTACGTCCGGCAATACGAAGAAACGTGCGTCATCAACTCGATTAGCCAAGATGTCGTGACCCTTGTCGGTCAACTCAACCGAGTGTTGTTTTTCGTCGATTACGAAGTACAATTCGTCTGTAATCTCGTGCATACGCTCGTTGTTGTTCTGCATATAGATATTTTCAATCTTCTGCATCAGAGCCTTGATACCTGTCTCGCTAAGGAATTTAATCAGAGGTTTATATTTGGGCAAACCTTTGTGTGCACGATAGAGCAGAATTCCGCCTTCGTCCTGTTTGCCTTCTGAAATCAGCTTGCGCGAGTCAGACAACAATTTTGTAACCATATTTCTCTGCAACGAGAAGAGCTGTTCGACGTATGGTTTGTATTGTTCGAACATCTGGTCATCGCCACGAGGTACGGGACCTGCGATAATCAACGGAGTACGAGCGTCGTCAATCAACACCGAGTCGACCTCATCGACAATAGCGAAGTGGTGTTTTCTCTGAACGAGTTCTTCGGGTTGGATTGACATATTGTCGCGCAAGTAGTCAAAACCGTATTCGTTAT
>JAZOQL010000071.1:0-1589 GCA_045656065.1 Rikenellaceae bacterium
ATGCCTTGGTCTCCTGCGCCTTGCAATTCGGTGCATATGCGTCCAACGACACCGCGTGCGATGTCGGGAGACTGTTGGTGTATTGCTGTGATTACGCCGCAGGATTTGCTGTCGAACTCATACTCGCTTTTTGTGTAGCCGATTTCGGCAATGGTTTTTCTGACTATATCATCAATAGGTATGGGTTCAATGCCATTGTTGCTGACCTCACCAGCGCAGACAACAAGACCGCGTGTTACGAGCGTTTCGCAGGCAACTCTTGAATCGGGGTCTTGGGTCAGAAAGGCATCCAACAAAGCGTCCGATATTTGGTCGCACATTTTGTCGGGATGCCCCTCTGACACGGATTCTGAAGTGAATAAGTAACTCATATTATTTGCAGTAAACTAATGTTGGATTGTTTTTGTGTACTTGGATTTTCGGGTATTTGTCGCCAAATGCCTGCTTGTTGAACGAGGTGGTGAGAATGTGAGTGCCGTTCTTGGTCTCGTTTACGAGGAGTACCTTCTCGGCAACGTCAATCGGTTGCAAGGAGTTCACGAAGTCGCACATTTCGGTGACAAATTTAAGTCGGTCACAATCGCCGATTTCGTCCCAATCAAGGTCAATTACCCAAACGGCTTTCTTCGAGCCTGCCGAGCCTGCAACGGAATCGAAAATCTTGTACGGCTTGTAGTAGTCCTCTTTTGCGATTCTGTCGGCAAACTCTTTGAGGGAGGCGAGCGTGCAGTTCTTGAATGACTTGCGGTTCGGATTAAGATAGATTCTCGCGTTGTCTCTGTTGGCGAGGAAAATCAAATCCTCCTTCAAATCAAGCAGTTGGTCTTTTCTGTGGAGATACACCGTTTTGATGGCGATTGAGTTTTTGTCCATTTCGGGATTCTCCTTTCTGCGCTTCATAATTTGAAGCATATAGAAGTCGTCCTCACTTTCAAATGTGAGCAGACTGTTAAGTCTTTCAAAATTGTCAACCATAATTTTGTGTTTTGATGTTATTCGTCAAATTTGAGAATGGTGTCCAACATACTGCGCAGGATTTCGTTGTGGTTGAACGCCCAATCGTATTTGTCAAGGTCGTTGATGTCAATGAAACGGATTTCACCGACCTCATCGGTCTCGTTGTGTTCGTGCGAGAACTGTTTCTCGTAGAACTCTTTTCTGCCTTTCAGCAGTACACCGTAGCGGAGTGTGACGTTTTGGCGTTTGTCTCTGTTCGGGTCTGTGTTGACGAACAGAAGTTTCGTGATTTCGTTCTTGATGTCAACACCCGTTTCCTCAAAGGTTTCGCGGGCTACGGCTTCCACACCCGTTTCGTTGAAGTCAAGGTATCCGCAGGTGAGATTCCATTTGCCAATAAGTTCCTTGTCGGGAGTACCCGTTCCTCTCTGCGAGGCGAGAACATAGATTTTGTCGTTTTCTTTGAGAACGGTAATTGCTACAACGGCGACAGACCTGCTGAACCAACCGAGGAAATTACCATTTTTGTCGTAACATTCACAATTTTTCATATTACTTTGATTTGATTTGTTTTGTTGCATATTTCATAAATGAATTGTCTAACTTGATGCAGATGGCGGCGAGTTGCAGTT
>JAZOQL010000072.1:0-16586 GCA_045656065.1 Rikenellaceae bacterium
TTTTCTCTGCCTTCGGGTACTGAATAGCCTGCGGGGAGTTTATCTAATTCTTGGAAAACATATTCTACCTCTATTTTTCCTCCGAATCTTTGTTCCGAAAAAACCTCTTTGAATTCTGTTTCAAAACTGTGGCGGATAACGAATACTACCTTGCCAAATCCGGCACGAATTGCATCATAAATAGAATAATCAATAATAGCTTCGCCACAGGGACCAATGCCGTCCATCTGCTTCAATGACCCATAGCGGGAACCCATACCTGCAGCAAGCACTAATAAAGTAGGTTTCATAAAAAATTTTATAGTTTATAAATTAATCCACAAAGGTAACTATTTTTCGCGAAAAATCCCTCATTCACACCATAAATATACGAAATATACAGATATAATTTTTGATATGGCTATATTATTGGATGTTTTACAAGCCAAATCTGACAGTAAAGTCTGCAAAAAAAGTGTTACCTTTGCCGAATCATAATCTGGGGTACTATGGATATTATCGAGGATTTTTCAAGATTGTTGAGTCGCCACTTCTCGTTCGAGCAGCGAAGTATGATTGAAGATGCGCTGAGTCTGGCTTGTCAACGGCTGGAGGGTATGACCCGTTGGAATGGACAACAATTTGTCAATCACGCAGTTGGTGTTGCTGCCATTGCGTGCGGCGAGATTGGACTTGGACGCAGTTCGATATGTGCTGCTCTGTTGCACGATACGGTGCGGCTGGGCGTGTGTACTCCCGAAGAAATTGAGAGCCGTTTCACACCCAAATGTGCTGCGCTGGTGGCAGGAATGTGCAACATATCGGAGGTCGATACAAAGATGTCCGAAACTCAGAGCGATAACTTTAAGGAGCTGATTCTTAGTTACTCGAGCGACCCGCGTGTTATTCTGATTAAGCTCGCAGACCGACTCGAGGTGATGCGCTCGCTGGATATGTTTCCGGAAGATAAACGCCGAAAAAAGGCGTGGGAAACGCTGAATATATATGCGCAGATTGCTCACAAACTCGGGCTCTATACTATCAAGTCTGAGATGGAGGACCTTGCCCTCAAGCAGCTACATACTCAGGAGTGGAATGCAATTACGCAATATCTGAAAAATACCGTAGACCAGCGCGAACAATTCATCGCAAAATTCGTGGAGCCAATCCGTCAGAAGATGGACTCGGCGGGTATAAAATATTCTGTAAAGGGGCGCACAAAGTCGGTCTATTCGATTTGGCGCAAGATGAAAAAGTATAAAATCGGAATCGAGGAGGTTTATGACCTGTTCGCAGTGAGATTTGTGCTGAAGTGTGCTCGCGAAGATGAAAAACGACTCTGTTGGCAAACCTATTCGATTGTGACAGACTTTAATACACCCAATCCGGATAGATTGAGAGATTGGATTTCAATACCAAAATCGAATGGTTACGAGTCGCTGCATACGACCGTTGTGACTGCACAGGGACGCTGGGTCGAGGTGCAGATTCGTTCTGAGCGAATGGACGATGTGGCCGAGCACGGCGTTGCTGCACATTGGCGCTACAAGGGCATCTCGGGCGGAGCCATCGGCAGCGAGGAGTGGCTCGCTAAGGTGCGCTCGATGATTGAGAACGGCATCAAGGAACTGACTTCAGACGAGGCTCCGGATATCAAGATTACAAGCAAAGAGATATTCGTATTCACACCCAATGGCGACCTGCGCAAACTCAACGAGAATGCTACGGTGCTGGACTTTGCATACGACATTCACTCGGCTCTGGGCAATACCTGTACGGGAGCAAGGGTCAATCACCGTTCGGTATCCATCAAGCATAAGTTGCATAACGGCGACCTTGTCGAGATTCTGACTTCAAAAAATCAGAAACCAAAGACCGATTGGCTGAATATTGTTACCTCGAGCAAGGCCAAGTCACGAATCAAGGCTTATCTCAAGGAGGAGCAGTCGAAACGGGCATTCATTGGTCGCGAGGAACTTGAACGTAAAATAAAGAATTGGAAACTTGATTTGACCTTCGATGAGGCTATAATCATACTGCAAAAGCATTTCAAAATAAAAAATGCGCTTGATTTATATACCAAAGTCGCAGACGAGGAGATTGAAACATCTACAATTAAGGAGATTTTGGTTGAGTCGCTCGAGGAGCAATCTGAACAGCCTAAAGGTGTAGTTGAGACTACGGTCAAAGAGAGTCAGCGTGTTGAAAGCGATAATGATGATTGTCTGGTTATTAACGAGAATCTTAGCGGTATAGAGTATAAATTGGGCAAGTGTTGTAACCCGATACCGGGTGATTCGATATTTGGATTTGTAACTATCGCTACGGGGATTACGATTCACCGGGCTGACTGTCCTAATGCCCTCAGGCTCAAGACACAATACCCCTATCGCGTAATTGAGGCTCGCTGGAGAAGTGCGGCAGATGCAGGTGCGTTCCGGGCTACGTTGCACATTCAGGCTCGCAATTCATTCGGGCTGGTCAACAAGATTACCGAGGCTCTGAACAAGGAACTTAGAGTGAATATCGGCTCGATAAATATGACCGAGCAGGACAACATTACCCTCTCAGGGCAGATTACTGTCGAGGTGGCAAGTACGGGAATGCTCGATGCTGTGATATACAAACTGCTAAAAATCAAAGATGTCGAGCGCGTTACAAGATTAAAATGAGAAATAAATTAAGGATATTTTACCTCGCTTTGGGGTGGACGGCAGTGGCTCTCGGAGTGCTGGGCATTGGGTTGCCTGTACTGCCGACTACGCCGTTTATGTTGCTGGCTGCGTGGTGCTTTGCGAAGAGTTCTAAGCGCAGTTACGAGTGGCTGATGTACCACCCGAAAATTGGCAGATATTTGCGCGATTACAAGGCCAATCGCGGAATACCGATGGCTGTGAAACTTGAGGTATTGGCTCTGCTGTGGGCGACGATGGCAGTGTGTATTTTTGTTGTGGTTGAACATATCCACGTAAAACTGTTGTTGTTTGCAATTACAATCGCTGTTACTACGCACATTCTGACCATCAAAACTCGAAAAAGACAAAAATCGAACATTGTGCTGCTTGTGCCGACTCCCAATGAGTTGAAAGGTGCATCGTTTGGAGCAAATGTTATAGTTGAAGAGTGTGGAGTCGGTGCGGTGAGAACTGCGCTCAAGAGCGTGGAGATGATTAACAAATATGACCCCGAGTGGATTATCCTATGCGGTTGGGCGGGGGCTTATCCAGATGCGGGGTTGGCTATTGGCGACTGCGTGTCGGTGGAGTCGGAGCGTGAGGCCGATTTGGGTACGGTGAGAAATGGCGAGTTTGTGGATATGGAGTATTGCGGATTTGTGGCTGCCGAGGAGTATGCACCACAGAGATGTCCATTCCATTTGCAGAGCGGATTGCGCTCGGTAAAGTCGAATACCGTAAATCGTTGCGGAATCGAGGCTAACGGCTCGCAAATAGAAAATATGGAGGGCAGCGGATTCTTTCGAGCTTGTGTCAATTCTGGCTGCAACTTCCTTGAAATAAGAGTAATATCAAATATAGTGGGCGAGCCTGTCGAACCCGAAGTAGCCGAAAAACTTGGACAGACTCTCTCGCCAATCATCGAAAAACTTGCGAAGAAATGAGCATTCGAATAAATATATCTCCCTGTCCGAACGATACGTTTATGTTTCACGCAATGCTGCACGGACTTGTGGATTGCGAGGGCGAGCTCTTTGAGGCAGAGTTTGCAGATATCGAGCAACTCAACACTCAGGTGATAACCCAACAGCCGAGCGTCTCGAAAATCAGTTGTGCGATAATTTCTCAAATCGCAGAGCGTTATGCAGTGTTGCGCAGTGGCGCTGCACTCGGATTCGGAAACGGCCCGCTGGTCGTTGCTGCCGAGCCGATGGATAAGAACGAGTTGGAGGGTAAACGTGTAGCGGTGCCGGGAGCACACACTACGGCTTATGCGCTGATGCACAGACTTTTTCCTGAGGTGTCGGAGTATGAACACTGCATATTTCATCAGGTGCTGCCGCGTGTGTTGTCTGGCGAGTGTCAGGCTGGGGTGCTGATTCACGAGGAGCGATTCTCGTTTGCAAAACAGGGCGCAGTGCTGGTCGCAGACCTCGGTCGGGAGTGGGAGTCGAGATTCAAACTGCCGCTGCCACTGGGTGCTATCGTGGTGTCGCGAGAGTTGCCAGTAGAGCTGCAAATGAAGATTGACCGAATACTCGAACGCAGTATTCAATACGCATTCGCACACCCTTCGGCATCACGCGATTTTGTGTGTGCACACTGCCGTGATTTGACTCCCGAAGTCATTGATAATCACATAAAAATGTTTGTTAATGAGTATTCTCTCAACATCGGTGCAGATGGTCGTGCTGCGATTCGTACACTGAACAATATTGATTCAACAACCGCAATATTCATAGATGAGTAATGGCTGATAATTTGTCTGATATAAATGAAATTTTGGATTCGCTGACCAGCTCTGGCAATATGCGAACTCTGATTAATTCGCAGATGCAGGGCGTGAATGTCCGAGTCAATGGGGTGGATTATCTCAATTTTTCGTCTAATGATTATTTGGGTGTAGCTGCGGATACGGCTCTGCAACAAGAGTTTATTGCGAGTCAGAACTTTTCTTCGGAATTTTTGCTCAGCAACTCTTCGTCGCGACTTATGACGGGCAACTCATATTATGATGAGTTGGAGGCGGAACTCGAAAAACTTTATTCGGGGAAAAGGGCTCTTGTATTGGGCTCTGGTTTTTTGACCAACTTGGGTGTGCTGCCCGCAGTGTGTACGGCTAAAGACCTTATCGTAGCCGATAAGCTGGTGCACGCAAGTATAATTGACGGCATAAAATTGTGTCAGTGTCAGGTCGAACGATTCAAACATAACGACCTCAATCACCTCGAAAAGATATTGTCTAAACATAGAGCAAACTATCGAAGAGTCTTTATCGTAACCGAATCGTTGTTTAGTATGGACGGAGATATGGCACCGCTAAGTGAACTTGTCGAATTGAAGGAACGTTTTGATTGTCTGCTGTATGTAGATGAGGCTCACGCCTTTGGAGTCTATGGCAAACGTGGTGCGGGTCTGGCTGCTGAGGCGGGTCTGGATTCGCAAATAGATTTTATTGTAGCTACGTTTGGTAAGGCATTGGCGTCGCAGGGTGCTGTGGTTCTGTGTAATCAGACTTGGCATAAACTGCTTGTGAATAAGATGCGAACTCTGATTTTTTCTACGGCTCTACCACCGTTGAGCTTGAAATGGACAAAATTTCTAATCGAAAATTCCGAGCGACTCGACCCCAATCGTCAACAACTTTTCCGCCTGATGCAGTTCGTGGAAAATGTTTCGGAAACGAAAATTTATTCACAAATATTCCCCGTAATGGTGGGCGATTCGATTCGTGCCGTAGAGCTGACAAACAAGTTGCGCGAGTCGGGATTCTGGGTGATGCCAATCAGACGACCGACTGTGCCGCCGGGTACTGAACGGCTGCGCATATCGCTTTCGGCTGCAATTACGTGCCAACAGATGGAACAATTTTTCAATACATTGAAAACGCTATGGAACAACATTGGTTAGTGAAAAACGGAAATCCCAATTTGGTGGTATTTGCTCTGGGGTGGTCGTGCGATTGCAACTCCGTAGCACATCTTGCCGAGCGCGGTTATGATATATTTTGTGTCTATGATTATCGAAATATTGATAGAGTTGATGCTGCGCAATTTGCTGATTATAAGCAAAAAGTGTTGGTAGGGTGGTCGTTTGGAGTCTGGGCTGCCGAGCAAATTTTTTCGGCCGAGGATTTTGACCGAACAATAGCCATAAATGGGACTCCATACCCGATTGACTCAACGAGAGGTATTCCTCAGCGGGTGGCTAATCTGACTCTGCGAGCGCTGAAAAGTGGCGGCATTGAGCAATTCAATCTTAATACTTACGGTACTCTTTGCCAGACCAATTCCGAGATTCTACCCCAACGAGAACTCGCCTCTCAGGTGGAGGAACTCGAACGACTATACGAACAGATTGCTGCCAGACCTTATGCCGAATTCGGCTGGCACAGGGCAATCGTCGGCAATGGCGACCGAATTTTCCCCGTAGCAAATCAACTCAATTTTTGGGGCGAGGGTGCAGTGGTTACGCAGTCGCCACACTACCCGTTTCTTGATTCACAAACTTTGGATATCATATTTGAAAGATGATAGATAAACAGATACTCAGGACTCGATTTGAGGCTAATTATAACACTTATGACCTGTTTGCTACGGTGCAAGAGTCGATATGTTTACAATTAAACAGCAAGCTCGAAAAGCTGCAACTTGCACCTGAAAAAATACTTGAAGTGGGCGCTGGTACTGGATTGCTAACCAAACGATTAAAACAACTATATCCGACTGCTGAAATGGTCATCAATGACTTGTCGCCGATGACCGAGGAGTTTATCTCAAAGTATGCAACGGGAACAGAAATATTCAATATCGGTGATGCCGAACAGATTGATTTGGGCAGTGGTTACGATTTGGTTGCGAGTTCGTCGGCAGTGCAGTGGTTTGTCGATTTGAAAGCGTTTTTTCAAAAGACAAAAGCCGCTATGCGAAGTGGGGGTGTGCTCGCACTCTCGACATTCGGGAATAACAATTTTACGGAGATAAAGCAACTCACAGGCTCAGGACTCGATTATATCCCCTTTGCCGAACTCAAGGAGTTGATGAAAAGTTTAGGATTTGAGATAATCGATTCGGTTGAATATTGCCATACGATGTATTTCGATTCGCCGCTCGAAGTGCTGAAACATATCAAGGCGACGGGAGTAAATTCGCTGCACCGTCAGGTGTGGACTCCGGGGCGTCTGCGCCGATTTGTCGATGATTATAAACAGATATTCTCGGACGAAAATGACTCAGTAAAACTGACCTATCACCCCATAATTTTGATATGTAAAAATGCTGCAGAACAATAGTGCAGCATTATTTTTTTCGTTTTTATATCAGATATGGAAGTTTTATTGTTAAAAATTTCAAAACTTATTTTGTTTTTCGAGTTTTCTTTTGTACTTTTGCAGCCGTAAAATGCGTATTATGGCTGTAACAAAAGAAAATATTGTTGAGTACGCAACCGAACAATTCTCCCAATTCGGTGTGCGCTCAATCAGAATGGACGACATATCTCGCGGATTGAGTATGTCTAAAAGGACATTGTATGAAATCTTCGAGAACAAAGAGGCATTGCTTGTCGAGTGTTGGGAACTCCACTCGCAACGCAGAGCTAAAATGCTCGAACAACATCGATTCGACAATATTCTGCTGGATATATTGGACTTCGCATCTCACGTAGACCGATTCCAAGATAAAGAGTGGATATTTATCAATGATATGAATAAATTCTATCCCGAAATATTCAAGAAAACTGTCGAACAAAATACCCAAATCATTGCCGATAAAATTAGACGCGAATTCATAAAAGGCCAACAATTGGGCTACGTGATGGAAGATGTCGATTTGGAAATCTTGATTCTGATGATTCGCGATTCGTTTCAGGCCATAAAACAGTATGTGGATAAAAATGAAAATATCGACTCAAATGGTATCCATAAATCAATCCGTAATCTGATGCTCTACATACTGCGCGGAATCGCAACAGATAAGGGGCGAGAGTTGATTAATGATTACAAAAAACAGTATATTGACAAATAGTAAAAACGTAAAAATAAAACCAAAAACAGATGAAGATGAAAATGAAAATGATCGTCCCTGTTATGTTGTTGGCAACATTGTGGGGTGGAGTTCGGGCACAGGAGTCTGTTCCGAACAATGAAAAGGTGACATCAGAAACACTTGTCCTTACACTCGAGCAGGCGTTGGAAATCGCGCTCAGTGAAAATCCGACAGTGAAAATTGCGGATAAGACTATCGAAATCAAAAAGTATGCGAAAAAAGGCACCTATTCAGCTCTGTGGCCGGAGATCAGTGCGTCTGCCACTTATCAACGATATATCAAAAAACAGACTATGCACTTTGCCGGTCAGTCAATGGAGGTGGGTACCAAGAATAACATATCGGCAGGTCTTACTGCTCAGTTGCCTCTGGTTAATGCTCAGCTTTGGAAGTCGCTCAAAGTGTCGGCTATGGACGTGGAACTCGCAGTTGAACAGGCTCGCAGTTCAAGAATAGATATGATTGAACAGGTGTCTAAGGCTTATTTCCAAATCCTGCTGGCAAAAGATTCTTATAAGGTGTACAAACGCGTCTATGACAACGCAGTGGCTAACCACAAAATCGTAGAAAAGATGTTCTCGGTAGGTGCGGTTTCAGAGTATGATTTGATTACCTCACGCGTAGCCGTAGCTAATGCCGAACCAAATGTGTTTAATGCAGAAAACTCTATTGTGCTGGCTCTGTGGCAACTGAAGGCTCTGTTGGGTATGGATTTGGCTATGGACGTGGATTGCAAAGAGACTCTGCTGGACTTTGAAAATACGATGACTGCAAATATCAACAAAGGCGATTTGACTCAAAACAGCACTATGCGTCAACTCGATATTCAGGAAGAGATGCTGAAAAAGAGCGTGGAAATTCAACGTGCAGCAAATCTCCCCTCTTTGGCATTGGTCGTTAACTACAACTACATTGCAATGTCTGAGGATTTGAAAATCAAGGATTATAAGTTCAATCCATATTCAGTAGCTGCGCTCAGTTTGAATATCCCGATTTTTGCGGGCGGTAAACGTCGTGCTGACCTCAATAGCGCAAAAATCAATCTCGAAAACATCAAGTTGCAACGTGAAAACCTCGAACGTCAGCTCAATACAGCAATCGTTCAGTATCACAGCAATATGCTGACTAACATCAAACAATACTACGCAGCAGACCAGACTATCGTTCAGGCTAAACGTGGTTACGACATCGCAGTCAAAAGATATGAAGTAGGCGAGGGTACACTTGTTGAAATAGACAACTCGCAAGTTGCTTATACTCAGGCAGAACTTTCAAAGAACACTGCTATATTCAACTACCTCATCAACAAGGTGGGACTCGATAAAATCAAAGGTGACTTTTCAGGAAAAAACTAAAAAAATATAAACAAGATTATGAAAATGAATGGAATCGTTAAGACACTGCTGGTGTGTGGTGTTGGCGTAGCTTGTGTGGCTTGCGGATCAAATAAAAATGCAAAAACTAACGAAGCGGCAGTTGTTGCTAAACCTAAGGTTACCACTGAAGTTGTCCATATCCAAGATGTGGAAATGGTCAGCACTTTTACAGGTAATGCAGAAGGTTATGCTGTGAATAATATCTCTCCACAACAAAATAGACGTATCACAAAGTTGCTGGTTGATGTGGGCGATCGTGTGAAAGCTGGTCAAAAGGTGGCAGAGATGGATAACTCGGCTCTCGTTCAGGCCAAAGTTCAGTATGAAAACAACAAGGCTGCGTTCGAACGTGCAGATCAACTCTACAAGTTCGGCGGTCTGGCTAAGGCTAACTGGGACGCTGCAAAGACTGCGTATGAAGTGTCAAAATCTTCTTACGAAAACTTGAAGGAAAATACAACATTGCGTTCACCAATCTCGGGTGTAGTTACGGCGCGTAACTACGACAACGGTGATATGACAGGTGGAAATCCGATTTTTGTTGTGCAGAAAATCAACCCCGTAAAGGTTATGGTCAATGTGTCAGAATCACTCTATTCTCACATCAAGAAGGGTATGTCTGTCAATATCGAATTTGATGCTTTGGAGGGTCAATCATTCGTGGGTAAAGTTGCTCGCATCACTCCGTCTATCGACCAGGCTACACGTACGTTCGAGGTGGAACTCGTCGTGGATAACGATAAGGAGATTATCAAACCGGGTATGTATGCTCGCACTACAATCAAATATGGAAAGCGCCAAAATGTAGTGGTGCCTGATTTGGCTGTCGTAAAACAACTCGGCTCGGGTGACCGTTTCGTATATATCTACAACACAGATGGTACTGTTAAATACCAAAAGGTCGAACTTGGTAGAAGATTCGATAAAAAATATGAAATTCTGAGTGGTATCAACGAAGGCGACCAAGTCGTAGTTACAGGTCAAAATGCGTTGAAGAATGGTGTTAGTGTAGAACGAGTTAACAAAAAGTAAAAAATGAATATCTATAAAACAGCGGTTAATAAACCCATCACAACCATAATAGTGTTCGCTACGATCAGTATTATGGGGATCTTCTCGCTGATGAGACTCGGTATCGACCTCTTCCCCGATATCGAATCCAATGCGATGATGGTTATGACAACATATCAAGGCGCAAGTGCCGAAGATATCGAAAATAACGTGTCGCGACCTATTGAAAATGTGCTTAATGGTGTCGACCACCTTAAACACATTACATCTAACTCAAAAGAAAATATCTCTATCGTAGGTCTCGAATTCGAGTACGGTATCGATATTGACGTTGCAGCTAATGACGTTCGTGATAAACTCGACTTGTTGCAGACCCTGCCCGATGGTGCTAATAGTCCGATTATCTTCAAGTTCTCGTCGGATATGATTCCGATTTTGATGCTCGGGGTTACTGCAGAAGAGAGTATGAACGGACTCTACAAAATCCTCGATGACCAATTGGTTACTCCGCTTGCTCGTGTGAGCGGCGTGGGTTCAGTGTCTATCGCAGGTTTGCCGAAACGTGAAATTCAAGTTAACTGTAACCCCAACAAATTGGAGGCTTATGGTATATCTATCGAGGCTATTTCGGCTGCTATTTCGGCTGCCAACAGAAACACTCCGGCAGGTTCGTTCGACCTCGGTTCTAATGCTTACTCGCTGCGTGTTGACCACGAATTCAAAGATCCGAACGAATTGTTGGATATCGTTGTAGGTGTTCGTAATGGTGCAGCTATTCTGTTGCGCGATGTTGCAGATATCGACGATACTCTGCAAGACCGAATTCAGGAAGCATACAACAACAACGAAAGAGGTGGTATGATTATCATTCAGAAGAAGTCTGGTGCTAATGCTGTGCAAATTGCTAAAGCAGTGCAGAAACAGCTGGCCGAAATCCAAAAGACTTTGCCTTCTGACGTGAAACTCTTTACTATTGTCGATACATCTGAAAACATCATTCACACTGTTAACTCGTTGCGTGATACTATTATCACTACAATGATTCTTGTGATTTTGGTTGTATTTTTGTTCTTGGGTCGCTGGCGCGCTACAATCGTAGTCGTGTTGACTATCCCGATCTCTCTGCTCGCTGCTATTATTTACCTTATGGCTACGGGTAATACGCTCAACATTATTACGATGAGTTCGCTCTCTATCGCAATCGGTATGGTTGTGGACAATGCTATCGTTGTGTTGGAAAATATTACTTCGCACACCGACCGTGGAGCTCACCCGAAACAGGCTGCTATCTTTGCTACTAAAGAGGTGGGTATCTCGGTTATGGGTGGTACGCTGACTACTATCGCCGTGTTCTTGCCGTTGACTATGATTCAAGGTATGGCGGGTATCCTGTTCAACTCTATGGGTTGGATGGTGACTATTACACTGACCGTTTCGACATTGGCTGCTATTACGTTTACTCCGGTGCTCTGTGCTTTGATGATGAAAAAATCTCCGAAAAAGGCGTGGTTCCAGGGTAAGATTGATGCCGCTATGGATAGATTCAACAATGTCTATGGCAGAATGTTGGGCTGGTGTGTTGAACACAGAAAGACCGTTATCGCATTGAGCATAGCTCTGTTTGCAGGTGTAATTGGTATCTTGGGCCCGAGAATCAGTACAGGTTTCTTCCCGACTCAGGATAATGCCCGTATCGGTGTTGATATCCAATTGCCCGTAGGTACAGGTCAGGATATTACTCGTGAATTGGCGCTCGAAATCTCTGAACGTTTCAGAAAGGCATACCCCGAAATCAAGATTCTGAACTTGAGAGAGGGTCAAGCTGACTCAGATAACGCATTCGCTTCTATTCAGGCTAACGGTACGCACATCATCTCGATGAATATGTCTTTGACTACCAAAATCGAACGTGAACGTACACTCTCTGAAATCGCCGACGGTATGCGTAAAATTCTTAACGAATACCCTGAAATCAGAAAGTATAACGTAAACGAATCTGGTTCTCGTGGTAGTATGGGTCAAAGTGCCGTAGAAATTGAAATCTATGGTTATGACTTTGATGTCACCGATGCTCTGGCTAAGGAAGTGGCTAATATGATGCGCGGAATTGAAGGTTGTACCGAAGTTAGTATCTCGCGTGACGAATATGTGCCCGAGTATAAAGTCGATTTCGATATCGAAAAATTGGCTCGAAACGGCATCGACGTTACTACGGCTTCAATGTACCTGAGAAACAGAATCAATGGTTCAGTCTCATCATACTATCGCGAAGATGGTAACGAATATGATATCCGCGTGAGATATGGACGAAAATTCCGCGAATCAATCGAAGATATCGAAAATATCGTAGTCTATAACAACCAAGGCGTGGGTGTGAAGATTCGCAATATCGGCGAAGTGAAAGAGACTTCAACTCCTCCGACAATCGAACGTAAAGACCGCGAACGTTATATTAAGGTATCTGGTATCGTGGGTAGCGGTTATGCTCTGGGTGATATTACTGCCAAAACTACAGAGGGAATGGCAAATATCAGTATGCCGGCCGGCTATATGTGGCAAGTAGGTGGTGCTGCCGAAGACCAGAAAGAGACATTCGGTGACCTGTTTATGTTGATGGGATTGATGATTATCCTCGTGTTCGCAATTATGGCTTCGCAGTTCGAATCTCTGACATATCCGTTCGTAATTATGTTCTCGATTCCGTTTGCTGCCGTGGGTATCATTATCGGTCTGGCAGTTACAGGCGTTGCATTCAACGTTATGGCTCTGTTGGGTATGTTGATGTTGGTCGGTATTGTGGTGAACAACGGTATCGTACTTGTCGACTACACAATCTTGTGTCGCGAACGTGGTCAGAATATTCACGATGCGGTTGTTACAGCTGGTCGTAGCCGTTTGCGCCCGATTTTGATGACTACCTTGACCACAGTTTTGGGTATGATTCCGATGGCTGTTGGTAATGGCATCGGTTCTGAAATGTGGAACTCGCTGGGTATGTCAGTTGCTTGGGGTCTGTCGTTCTCAACATTGATTACTCTGATTTTGATTCCGACTCTCTACGCATCGTTCGCTAACAATGGCGAAAAACGTAAAAATAGAAAACTTCGTAAATTACAAACTCAAAACCAGTAGACTATGAAAGCTGTATTTATGTCGTGTAACCAGTCTATGTATGAAGATATTTTATCTTTAATGGACGAAATGAATTTGAGAGGTTTTACAGGTTGGGAAGAACTCATCGGTCGTGGCTCGAATGATGGCGAGCCTCACCTGGGTAGCCACGCGTGGCCGGGTATGAACTCAGCTCTGATAGCCGTTATGGAAGATGAACAGGCTGCGGAGTTCCTCAAACGAATCAAAAAGATTGACGACGAAAACCACGAACAAGGTATCAGAGCCTTTGCGTGGAATGTCTCGGATATGATTTAATATTGATTTATTCTCGAAATAGGAGTCGGACTAAGTGCAGTCCGACTCCTATTATTTTAAGTAGTCTATAATGTCTATTGGGGAATAAAAAATAGCCTGTCAGGTGAGACAGACTATTGTTATTTGTGTAGATACAGGCGTTGAGTTTGAGCCTGATTTTGAGGGTTTATTTGCCGCGCGACATATTTGCTGCCACAGACAAGAGTACACCGAGTACGATGCCCAAAACGGCTGCAAACAAAACCTGGAAGCCTGCTGGCAATAGGAATGTGATTGTGTGTGCAGGATACCAGAACAGCGGAATGGTCTTTTTGAACACGAATCCCCATTGAACTCGCCAATTAAGACCTGCCAATGCCTCACCGAAATTGAAGGGTGTAACGAGCGCTTTTGCGCTGCCGTTGCAGTTGAGAATATGACCATCTGTAATTTTGTGAACGGTCATAAATACTGGCGCAAAGATGGTATTCATTGTTACTGAAATAGCAAATGCACCGAGCACCTTCAACCAACTGAGTTCGCCAGCCATTGCTTCGCAAACACCTGCTACGCCGAGCGACTCCACAAGTTTAGGCGCGCCCGTAGAGAAGGTTTTCATTGCCATTGCGATACCAACACCCAGGATTCCCCATACTACTGCGCGGGGGAATACTCCGAAACCCTTGTAGTTGTATCTGCCCTCTTTGATTCTGAGGCCGAGCATCTCGCCGGCAGTCGATAAAATGGCAAACTTAGCAAATGCCATCAGATAGGGGTGAGCTGCAGTTGTTGCTGAAAACCATCTGCCCACCGGCTCGACAAGTGCGAACGGCAGAACAATCGCCAGCATACACAGAATAAATACAAAATCGTTTTTCTTCATTTTATTTTTAAGTTTATGGATTATTTCTGAAAAATAGTTCCCAGGAGAGTTCTGCCTGAAGGTGCAGCATTTCGAGTCCGTTTTTGACCGTCGCGCCACGTTTTCTTCCTCGATTAAGAAATTCAGTCAGCGGTGGATTATAAACCAAGTCGTACAGAATATGTTGATTACCAATGTGTTCGTAATCAATTTGTGGCGCACTGTGTACATCTGGAAACATTCCTGCCGGAGTGCAATTAACAATCAACAGACTCTCGCGGATAATTTCTTCAGTCAGCTGTTCATAGGTTAACATTCCGTTGATAGCGGTGCGTGAAACCTTAATAGTGTTAATATTCAGCTTGTTAAGTGCGTACAACACTGCTCGGGCTGCACCTCCCGTAGCTCCGAGCACAAGGGCCTGAGTTATGTTGCGATTTCTGAGCAGTGGAGTAAGCGACTTTATAAAGCCGTAGTAATCAGTGTTATAGCCAATTAGTTTATTGTCATTACCTCTCACTACGCAATTTACTGCACCTATTTCCTCGGCCTCGGGCGATAGCTCGTCGAGGTAGGGTAGTATCTGATTTTTATATGGAATCGTAACGTTAAATCCCTTTAGATGAGCAGTTCTATCAAGCACATTATCAATGGTTTCGAGCTCGATGTTTGAGTAGCTGCACTCCGCTCGCTGATGTTCCTCGAACCTCTCTTCGAACCACCTTTTAGAAAACGAGTGTCCGAGTTTTTTGCCAACTAATCCGAAATGCAACATATCGCCGAAACTACAAAATATACTTAACTAAAAAGAAACTTCCAATGAGCAATACCGTAAAGACTACTGCTAACAGGTTGAAATACTTATCAATAAAGGTCTTTATCGGAGCTCCGAATTTCCAAATCAGCCCACCAATCAGGAAGAATCTCAGTCCGCGACTGACGATTGATGCGATTACGAACATCACAATATCGATGTTGAATACGCCCGATGTGATGGTGAACAGCTTGTAGGGAATCGGTGTGAAACCTGCTGTGAAGATGATCCAGAAGTCATACTGCTCGTAAAGTGAACGAATGTGCGCGAACTCTTCTACCGTAAAGCCTGGTATCGAACGGAAGAAAAAGTTGGCAATTGAGGTGAATTCTCCGCTGGGGGTCTGCCACAAAAAGTAGCCCAACAGGTAACCGCCCATAGCTCCCAAAACCGAGCCGAGGGTGCAAATAGTTGAGAATCTGAACGATTTTTTAGTAGCTCCTAAGCACAACGCAATCAGCAGTACGTCGGGCGGAATGGGAAAAAAGCTCGATTCGGCGAATGCCAACAGAAACAGAGCGGGAACTCCCCACTTGGTGTCTGCCCAATGTAATATCCAGATATACAAACGTTTAAACCAATTCATCTAAACCAAATTTTCAAGGGTTGTACATATCAAGATTTCTGAAATCGAGGATTCCTGTTATGAATTCCAATAAATCTCTTGCCTCCTCATTTTGAGGGTCGAGCTCTTGAACTGCGATAAAATCGTTCATCGCGGCTCCGAAATTTCCGAGTCGATGATGCAACTTTCCTCGCTCGAACAGCAACTCGACACAATTTGGTTGCTGCTCTATTTTGAGGTTCAACTCCACAAGTTGCTGATGTAATACTTCAAATTCAGACATATAATTTGTTGGTTTTTATATAGTTAATAACCTTTTGCGATAGATGTCTACTGTCAAAATGTCCACTCCTGATTTCTGCTCTCAGCTGTGTTGAACTGATGTCGAACAGGGGCGCTCCCTCGAGAATCGTAATCTTTTTTGCTATCGAGGATAACTCGTTGCTAATCACAATGTTTGGGCGAGGGTAGACCAAAATTTCAAAATTGCGAACGATGAATTCATATTCTCGCCAGCCCTTCAATCCGACCAAATTGTCTGCACCCATCACCAAAAGGAATCTTCGCTCAGGAAAATCTGTTGTTAATTGACGCAGGGAATTGACTGTATATGAGGGCTTTGGAAGATTGAATTCGACTCTGCATACCGATATATTTTGGCTCCACTGAGGCTCGATTGCAAGCTCCAACATATCTGCACGGTCGCTCTCAGCCGCAAGTTCACTGCTGTTTTTAAACGGATTCTGAGGCGAGGGTACAAACCATAATTCCTGAGCAAATTTGTTTTTGACAATCCACTCAGCAATCGCTGTATGTCCCTTATGCACAGGGTTATACGAGCCAAAATATAG
>JAZOQL010000073.1:0-4790 GCA_045656065.1 Rikenellaceae bacterium
TGCGCTCGAAAGTGCATTGCTTACGATTGTCCCTATCGCAGACGAATGATTGTTATACACAATGCCATTTTTCGCATACATCGTAATCTCGGCATTCGTCGCAGATAGGTTTAGATTTTCCGTGTTGCTCGAAACAGCCACCCACTCGCCGTTCAATCCAATATGGTCTGCCGTCGGAGAATATAAGAGCGCACCAGTACGCGTGCCCACCGTATTGTAGAAGTAGAAGCCTTTGAAGAACGACGTGCCCAATAGCACAATCTTAGACTCGCTCTCGCTTTCCTCAACGGTCATATTCCCGTCTTTGAGTGTAATGGTGTTCCCTTCTCCGTCGTCGCTCGAAATGCTCGCGCCTATAATATCAGCACCGACGATAGACGACTCGCCTGTAATGTGAGTACCGATGATGTTGATACCCCTGATGGTGCCGCCACTGATGTAGTCTGCGGAAATGTACTTAGAGGAACGTGCGTTTGTGTCCGTGTAATCATTCAGCATACCAGAGTCCCTACTGTCAGCACCCTTCGCCTCATACGTCGCATAAGTATTCCCGGTCCAAGTGACAGTCTGGCTCATAATCGGGAACACGTGCTTTCCGAGAGATGGGACGACGACGATGTCTTCGCTTGCGTATGTCGTGATAACATTCGGTTCGAGCGTTCTTGCGTCAACAGTATTCGTCGCAAGTTCAGTCTCGTCCCCGCGTACAGATACGACCACGATGTCCCCGCACTGAAACGATGGGTCTGCTTCAAGAACGTCCACCGTCAGAGGTTCATACGTTGGTATCTGCATCGCGTATGAGAGCAAGGTCGGCGTCGCCTCAAGGACAAACGGGTTTCCATAGATTTCATACACGTTGTCAGAACCGTACAGCGGATAGAGTTGCGTTTCGCCAGACAGTGCCTTAACGGCAATGGCCTCTACGGCACGCGTGGACTCCTCTTGCACCTCCAGACCGTTCAGAACGATGCGGTCTCCGCCGATGACAAACTCTTTCGCTTCCGTTTCCCCTGATGGAGTGTATATATATAAAGCACCTTCGTTCAATCTTGCGTTGCACCCAACTGCCTCGCACAGATAAGACGCGATTTTCCTACACGAATACGAGTTGTTCAGAAGGTCTTTTACGTCCACGAAAACGGCCTCTAAACGGCTTTCGATTTCAGATGAAGAATATGCCACCGAAAGGCCGCAAGCCTCGCAAATGGCCAAAATCAGCGCTTTGCCGTCGCTTATATCGCTTCCGTCGATAACGGGTGCAATATCCGTGTCCAGTTTCCTGATTGCATCAAACGCATCCGTGATTTCAACAGTAAATCCGAGCGTCTTTTTCGGACGGTTCACACAGAACGAGCCCATATCGCAAAGATAGTAAGCGTCCTCATACCCGTCCTTAATCTCAATGAACTTCAGCCCGCTATGTGTCGAGATATCCGCATACTTACCAATCCGCATCTTCTCGCAGATGAACTTCGGAAGGGAAGCGTCTGTCACTTCAAGCGTGTCAAGGTCGAGCGCCTTAACGGTCACGTCCCCATTTATCGTTACCCCGTTGAACAGGTACATAATACCGTCGTCAAAGGTCATAAAACTCGTGACTGGCTCATTGAAAAGGAGAACGTCGTCTTTATAAAAGCCGCTGAATCTCGCAGAGTACGTGCCGTCCCATTCCTGTTCTCTTCCCTGATATACTTTCTCTACGTAAGTTCCAGTCGGGAACGAGACCTGTTCGTGATAGAACCGCACACCGATAAACGCCCTGAGCCAACCGAAGTTGTGCCTGTCGAGATACCCGTCCCTGTTCATCAGGGTCGTGGTCATCGTCCGAGAAGGAATGCACCCAAGTCTGTAAGACCCGCCAGAGGTCATTTCCTCCTCGAATGTAGCCACCGCAGTATCGGTAAGCATATCCCCGTCGTTCGACAGGTAGAACGTGCCGCGAGGCGTACCGTCCTCATCGCACTCCTCAAGTAGCAAAATCTGGGGTGTGCTTCCATCGGTTATGAGATTGTGAAAGCCATAATCTACGGTAATCATCAGCACTCAATAAATGACAATTCAAGTTCGTTGTACTCTATAAGGTTCTTCTTCTCGTCAATCCTACGAATCTTAAACTTCATATCAGGGACGTAAAACGTACCAGTCTTGTAATCGTGGTTCTCGTCATCCCAGTAATACAGGACAATCTCTTTCCTGTGCGTGTCGGACATATTCCTGTGAATAAGGTCTAACAAATAGTCGTGTTTCAGATTGTTCAGCGACGGGACTGTAAAGTCGATTTCCGTGACGGTGTGAGACAGAACGTTCCTGTGCAAATGGCCTGACGTATCGCGTTTCGAGTCGAGGTCGAGCCTCATATTCGGGGTCGATACATACGTGTCATAGACTATAAACTCGTTCGGAAGTATCTCTCCGTCCTTCCCACCGAGCATAATCAAAAAGCCCTGAAAGTACATTATCCAGTAACCCCCTGATATAATCTCTGTGATGCGTTCACCACCTTGCCAAGCGAGGCCGACGGAGAAAGCGTAAGGTTCTTCTGTTTGACGACGCTGATGAGTTCGCGAAGAAGACTCAATTCCTCCGTATTCCGTGCGACATTCGGAGAAGCCACATACGGCGTTTCGGTCGCTTTGTTCAGCCCGTTTGTGCTCGCCGCAGAGGTCATATACGGAAGCACTGTGCCAGTGCTCATCGCGGGTCTTGTGAAGGGAACGTTTGAAAGCGAAGCATATCCGCTCGTGAGTTCCGTCTTCATCTGTGCCGCCATTGACGCGACCGCGTTTTCTACCTTGTACGCATTCGAGTTGATGCCAGACACGAGCAGTTTAATCATATCGGGCATCCAAGTGTGGGTCTTCGAAAGGACGCCTTTTTCGGGTTCGGAATACGCAAGGTTCTGCGCAATCTGTTTCGCAACACCGATGGAAGCGTTGTTCACGACCGCCTTGTTGTCGTTCATCCCTCTCGCGATGGAATCGCAAAGGTCTTTTCCCCAAGTCCACGCATTTGATTTCAGGTTTCCGAGCGCGTCCGTGAAACTTCTCACGTAATTGCTTCCCGCCTTCTTGCCAGACTCCTTCATCCTTTCGGCGCTCTCAGCGTAAAGACGCTCGATTTCCGAAATGGCGTTCTGTTTGTCCTGAACTTCTCCGCTGTTTATCCGAGCCAAATATGCCCTGTACTCATCCCACGTGATGACGCCGTGCTGATAGAGTTCGGTCTGCATACGCTTGATTTCGTTGTTTTTCTCGCGCTCGCGAGCCGCGATATCTTGTGAGAGCGAGAAAATCGTGCTCGCAGTCTTCCTGACGGTCTCCTCGTTACTGCTCGACAATCCCTTCAGGTAGGTCTCATAAGCATCGGCCGTGAGTTGCCCAGAAGAGTACATCTGTGACAGCGTCGTCAGTGCCGTCTTCTTGATTGAGTTCGTGGACTCATCGAAGGCATTTGTCGTTTTGGTTTTGACGTTGTTGACCGTTTTGTCCCATTCGGTCTCAAAATCGTTGATGTTTTCAGTGATGAAATTGCCCGCTTCTCCAAACGAACTCTTCCAACTATCGAGAACATCCTTTGCCGATGTCTCCGCAGAGTCCGCAATGGCCTCGTTTGCGTCTGTCGTTGCGCCCGCCCACTCATTGACCGCATCTTCGGCCTTCTGAATGCCTTTCGTCCACTCATCGACCCACTGAACATTCTCTTTCTTTATGATACCGAGGGAAACAAGGCCGTCCGTAATCCACTTCACGCCGTTCATAATCGTTTCCGCAATCGTAAGCGCGATGTTCGCAATGCCGCCGCCAATTCGCTTCAGCATATCGAACACGTTGCCCTTGAACCCCCCGACAATCCACGAGAGCAGTTCGATGACACCACTGATGACTTTCCCGATTGCGAGAATCCCTTTTCTTACGGCGGGCATAGACCTGTCGACCAGAGACTTGACCCACGCAATGATAGGTTCGAGAAGTTTGAAGATGAACTTTATGACACGCCCGATAGCATCCAATAGCGTGCCGATTGAGGGAAGGACGTCCTCGACGACTCCGACCACGGCGTCAATGATGGGGCTCAAGACAGACCACACCACACCGAGCACCTGTCCGATGAACCCCAAAATGCTCCCGATTATCGGAAGGATATGGTTTCCGAGGTCGGTCGCGGCAACGATTATCCGACCGATGATGTCGAACACGACCGAAAGGATATCTGCAAACAGGTCAAACAACGGTTTGGCGTTGTCAAGCATAGTCACGATTGCGTCGGACAATCGCTGAAGGACTCCGCTCTCCGTTATCCTGTTCAGAATGCCCGCGATACCGTCTATGACCGCCTGTACGATAGGGGCTATCACCTCTATCACCTTTGCGGCGACTGGTGCTAAAGCCTGAATCAAAGCCTCTACGTGCTTCACGAGTGCCGTGAACAGCCCCGCCAGAGACTCGATGATGGGCTTAACGACAGGCCACACCTTCTCGACGAACTTGCCCATTTCCTCTTTTGCAGTGAGGAACAGGCTCTTTACCGCCTCGATGACAGGAGTGAAGAACTCTGCGATGCCCCTGATTTTGTTGGCAAACGCCTTCATCTCATCAGAAACAGCCGCTTCCTCATACCTGAGTCCGCCAACAGCGGAGGACGCCCCAGAACCAGACCCAGAATCGGACGTGATGACGTTCAGTTTGTCGAATCCCATCAGTTGTCCTGATGCGCTCTTTGCCGCTTCAGCCGTCCCGTTAAGGCTCTTTGCGTAATCTTCCTGTGTCTCGATTGCCCTATAATAAGTG
>JAZOQL010000074.1:0-3521 GCA_045656065.1 Rikenellaceae bacterium
TATTCGTTGACCCTAACAAGAAGATTAGCGAAATTGCAAAAGACCTTGAAGCCGTGCGTGACTGCAACGACACGAAGGAAAAACTCAAGTGTGCAACCTTCAGCGGTGTAATCGCAGAGGAACTGATGGAAGCATACGAGGCTTACGTGATGGGTGACCTCAACAACTGCATCAAGGAATTGGCGCAAGTGTGTGCGGTCGCCATCCGTGGTATGGACTTTGTCTACAAGCAGACGAAAGAGTACAAGGCCAAAGAGAAATTCAAGGAGCGTGTATGACGATTTGCCGTGCAAACTTTGAAGCATTCTGCGATTCCAGATTTGCCGAATTCAAGGGCGACCGAAAGAGCGCAATAAGGTTCGGTGCGAAGGTTGGTCTTTCTCAACTTGATGTTGATGCCATCCGCAGACTTGCGGGTATAACAAGCCCGAACTACCGCAAGAAATTGAGCGAGGATGACAAGGCGCAGATAGTGAAGGACTACACCGAGAGCAATATGACATACGATGCCATCGGAAAGAAGTACGGGGTATCAAAGGTGTCGGTGTACTACGTTGTGGCGAAAGCCCTGCGAGGTAAATAGAAATTGGTGGCGGTGTTTCGTGTTTGTTTCCATTGCTTTTTACACATAAACTAAAACAACAAACAACTTAACCAATGAATAAGTGTCGGGGCATCGCCACCAAACAAACTAAAATTCAACAAGAGGAAAAAAAATGAATAATTGCTACAACTGCAAGCATTGCAGGAAATGGATAGAAGTCAGCGATTGTGGCTACGGGCATATTGAAGCCGACTGCAACCTTGACGAGCAGAAGTTCGGCCACGAACCTTTCAAGGAAAGCGACTGCAAGAACTGGGAGGCGAAATGTTCGGTGTGAACATTGATACAATTTACAACGAGGATTGTCTTGCAACACTTGAACGTATGGAAAACGGAAACGGATTTGACTTTATCGTAACATCCCCTCCGTATAACACAAACGTAAAGGCGAACGCAAATCGCAACGTGCTTACTGCAAATGTTAACGAGAAATACTATACCTACGCACGATACGATGGTTATGACGATTCCCGCACGAATGAGGAATACTGCGAATTCATCGGAAATCTCTTCAAGAAGATTGACGAGAAGATGAAGCCAAACGGATGCGTTTTGTGGAATGCCTCTTATGGTAACGAGAATGCAGATGCTTTGTTCCTTTCGCTCGTCACTATAATCAACAACGGATTCTCAATTGCCGATGTTATATCGTGGAAGAAAACCTGTGCGATGCCGAACACATCCTCTTCAAACAAGGCTACAAGAATCTGCGAATTCGTCTTTGTGATTTGTCGCAATGATGAACTGAAGACTTTCCGCTCCAACAAAAAAGAATCCGGCCGGAGAACCGATGGACAGATGATGTATCGTCCTTTTATGAATTTCATTGAGGCGAAGAACAACGATGGAAGCAATCCTTACAACAAGGCTACTTTCTCAATTGAATTTGTGCAGAAACTACTCAACCTTTACGTGGGGGGGGGTATCGTCTATGACCCGTTTATTGGTACTGGGACAACTGCGGTCGCCTGCAAGAAGATGGGCATCAACTACATCGGTAGCGAATTGTCAAAAAATCAAGTGCAGTATGCATTGAATAGAATTAAGGAAGAATGCTCCCAACTTTCACTATTTTAGAATGGAGGCACAATGAAATTTGTATGCAGTTCGTCAAGTTCCTTATGGACATCTCCGATGGCGACTGGATTGCAATCAAGAACAACGTGGATTCTGCAATCAATGCCTATCGCACCGAGAAGAACCGAGCCAACAAGATGTGGAAAGTGGGATGCTTCCACGGAACAGGAGAAACTATCACTATTTTAACAAAGGAAAAGAAATGAAACTTGGTTTACCATATCAAGGCAGCAAAGCGACTATTGCAGAGGATATTGTAAAGGATATACCCAAAGGTGGAAAGATTCTTGATGCGTGTTGCGGTGGCGGTGCTTTCTTGATGGCGGCGGCTTTATCTATGCGTTGGGATTCCGTTGTCGGTAATGACTTGAACAAGGCATCCATTGCGTTGCTTGATGCGGTGCTGATACGCAAGGGGCAGATAGAATACGAACACCCTCCAGTATGCACCCGTGACGATTTCTTCCATAGCCTTCAGCGTATAGAGAACGATGACTTTGACATACAAGATTGCGTGAACAAGTACATTGCGTCTTTCGGTAATAATGGAAAGAATTATTTATATAATACCGACATAGAAAAATATAAACTGGAAGCGGAGCAGATGCTTACCGCAAAAACTCTTGAAGAGCGGAGACATCATTATAGAAAGTTTTACTCTATGTGTGAGCGGGGGTCACGAAAGAATGAACTGCAACATCTGGAAAGATTACAACGGCTTGAACGGCTTGAACGGCTTGAACGGCTTGATATATTTGATATAGACTATTCCGAATACGATGTAGTTTATTTTGATATTCCTTACAAGGGAACTGCAAAGTATGACTTTGAATTTGACTACGATAGATTTTACGATTTGTTTACATCACTAGATAAACCATGCTTTCTTTCGGAGTACAATGCACCATTTACTTGTGTTGCCCAGTATGACAAAACTCAAATTTTTTCTAGTTCGCATAAAACTGGAAAAATAAAAGGACTAGAAAAACTATACTTTAACGGCACTATTGAGGAATATAAGCAACTTATGGGTGCAGAGTATAGACCTCTACAAGATGACAAGCAACTATCACTCTTTTAACAAAAGGAAACAAAATGAAAATCCAATTCATCAAGAAGGGCATATCCTTCATTAAGGTTGAATCTGCAAGCAAGGTTGTTTTCAACGTGACGAGGGAACACGCATACATCGCACTTTGGTCTATCGTCAAGTTCCTTATGGACATCTCCGATGGCGACTGGATTGCAATCAAGAACAACGTGGATTCTGCAATCAATGCCTATCGCACCGAGAAGAACCGAGCCAACAACAACCTCGTTGACTTGGAGAAGGTGGAGAAGGAAGCGACAAAGGAAATCAACAAGTAATGAACTGGGAATCGCTAATCGCTTCACGCAATCGTGATATAGTTACGTGCCGTATAGCAGACCCCGTTAAACGGAGGGCTTACAGGTTAAAACTTGCCTACTACAAGACAGAGAAAGGCAAGGAATCACGCAAGGAAGCCGATGCACGATTCCGTGAAAAGCATCGTGAAGAACGAAATGAATATAGTAGAAACTACTATGCACAACATCGTGAATACTACGCACAATATAGGCTGAAAATTAGACAAAGAAAGGAGGTGGCTATGCCCTGCGGAACGAAAAAACCGACAAAGAAAACAAAGCCCACGAAGAAGAAATAACTAATTTATATATGCGGATTCCTGTTCCCGCATCGGCTATGGTTGGTACGTTCAAGGAGTGCCCATACCTTTGAATCTAGGTTCAAATCCTAGCATAGCCCTATTCCACGTGTGTGGAAGAATGAAGCCCCAGCGCACGGATTCAGCGGTGG
>JAZOQL010000075.1:0-1705 GCA_045656065.1 Rikenellaceae bacterium
GTGTTGGATAGCGGCGAAAACAGCATACCGCAGTTCAATGCGGGCGACTTGACACGCTATCTGCTTTACAACCCGCAGAAAGTTCTTAATCCCGAAGCATACGGATTTGACAGCGATGACGATGCTTTGGGCGAGAATGGCATTTATGGTGGTGAGAGACGCATAACGGTTGGCGGTCGTGGAAAGGTTGTGAGCATAACGATAAACTCTCCGCACAAATTGAAAGGTGACGGAACGAACTTTATAAATGATTTTTCCGATGACAGCAGGGTTATGATTGTTGTCAAGGATTATTATGACGCAACACGTTTCAACATATTGAAACCAACGAATGTTGAGGACAACTGCAATATGGTGGTTGAGGAAATATTCGACAAGATTCAGATGTCAAATACACAGCAGTATGCGCAGTACGCGAAGTATGTGCCGTTGGTTGATTATCTGACCCAAACCCTGCATTGGCAGCATTCGGACAATCTTTCAATATCCTCAAACGGATTCGAGTATTGCGTTGGCTACTGTGACGCTACTGTGTTTGCCGACTACTACAATTCCTGCGATTTCTTCAATATCGTGAACAATGTGAATTACACGCAGAAGGATGATGTTGTGTATATCCACGTTGACCAAAACGGGGTTGTTCGCAGAAGCGACAACAATGAGTACACATACGCATTGCGGTTCGTTATGCCAGCGGACAACGCCAAGTACGAGTATCTTGACTTCAGTTTTGACGGGGAGATTGTGTCGTATTTTGACAATCCGAAGTACGCATTCCGTATGCACAGATACGGAGGTTGGTTCGAGCCTCTTACCAAACCCGTCATTTATTTCAAAGACCCGTTTGTCAAAGACGCTTTCAATGACCCGTACAATGAGAATCCCTGCGCGATAACCGTGACGGACACCGAGTATCTTTACAAGAAACTGTCATTGATGACAACACGTTATCTCAACACGGCATTCGCATACAACTACAAGGGATTCGGTATGGTGAAACAGTTGGCATATCATAGGGTGAACGACACGAACAATAACCCGTTCAAGTTGAAAGACGGCGACAAACCTCTGTACCCCGTGTCAAACAAGTTTGCCATAGGATATAGGGATGTCAATGTGTTCAACTCGTCTTGGGATTTGTGGTATTTCGTGAAAACAAACACCAATACGGACGAGCAGTTGGTACACGGAACTTGCAGTATGCTTGAAAAATTCGCTATGCTCGGTTCTAAATGTATGACATTGCCCGATACGTTGAAGATAGAGGACTTCACGATAACCGACTTGGTTGATGAGAATTACAAGTCTGACATTGAACACACGGTGTTCCGTTCAGAAAAAAGCGGAAGCGTGAGTTATGTCATTATGGTTGAACGCAGGTTAAAGGCATATCTTCACGGAATATTGAAGGATTACTTCGCCCGCTATGTGTTGGAATCCTGCTCATACGGCGACAGAGAAAGCATTGACGATGACATAGACAGATACATTGAGCAGAACATAATACCTCTGTATATGTTCGACCATTTCGACTTGTATGTCAAGAAAACCCCCAATGGACTGAAACGCGAGATGAAATACGACTATGTTGGTTCGAGCGATGCGGTCAAACTGATAAACGGACTTCGCCCCGACAACTCATTCGGTTTGAGTGTTGTTGATTACAGCGAGTTCGACAAGAAGATTGTGCTTAATACAAAAGAGC